>CAMNQO010000151.1 GCA_946549475.1 uncultured Bacteroidales bacterium | reverse complement strand
GGTGCTTCCGCGACACGGGCCGGACAGTGCTATCCCGGCCTGCTCGGACTCAAGCATGGCGTCTATGCCATCAATTTCGGCTTCAGCGGAGACTTCAAAATGCAGAAGCCCCTGGCCGAGTATGCCGCCGGGGTCGATGCCGACGTGTTCATTTTCGATGCCTTCTCTAATCCGACGGCCGAACAGATTTACGCGAACTTCGACCCCTTCATGGACATCCTGCGGGCGGCCCGTCCGACGACGCCCGTGATTTTCATGCAGACCGAGCGCCGCGAAACCCGTAATTTCAATATGCGGGCCGACTCCCTCGGTGCCGCCATCCAGCGGGCCGCCCGGGAAGTGGTCGCCCGCCGGCAACTCAAAGATGCCAACCTTTATTTCATTGACTCCAAAGACTTCCTGACTCCTGACGGTATGTCCACGGCGGACGGGTCCCACCCCACGGACATTGCCTTCGAGCGGACGGTGGACATCCTCTGGCCCCTGCTCAAGCATCTGCTGGAGAGCAAGCCGGATCCGAAAGTGGAGGAACTGATGGCGAAAATGACGCTCGAAGAGAAAATCGGCCAGTTGAATCTGCAGGACGCGCCCGGAGATGTGGTGACAGGACCGCGGAATCACAAAGGTACCGACATCGCGGAGGATATCCGCAACGGCCATCTCGGCAATGTGCTGAACGCCGTCGGGCTGGACTATATCCGCAGCCTTCAGAAAATCGCGGTCGAGGAGAGCCGGCTGGGGATTCCGCTGACTTTCGGTTTCGATGAGATTCACGGCTACCGCACCACCTTCCCCATTTCTTTGGCGGAGAGTTGTACCTGGGACCCCGAACTTATCTCCCGCTGTGCCCGTGCCGGAGCGCAGGAGGCGGCTGCCGACGGTCTCAATATCACCTACAATCCCATGGTGGACATCGCCGTCGATCCCCGCTGGGGGCGCATTTCCGAAGGGGCGGGCGAAGACCCTTTCCTGGGCTCGAAGATTGCCGCCGCCCGTGTCCGCGGCGTGCAGGGGGATGACCTTTCCGATCCGCTGACCCTCGCAGCCTGTCTCAAGCATTATGCCGCTTACGGTCTCCCGGAAGGAGGGCGCGACTATGCCGCCGTCGAGATGGGGGAGCGCCGCTTGCGCGAGTTCTATCTGCCGCCCTATCAGGCGGCCGTCGAGGCCGGTGTGGCCAGCGTGATGACTTCGTTCAATTTATACAATGGCATACCCGCCACGATGAACAAGTTGCTCGTTGACCAGATCCTTCGCAGGGAATGGAATTACAAAGGGGTCGTGATGACCGATTACGGCTCTATCGGGGAGATTCTCAAGCATGGCTGTGCGGAAAACCTGGCCGATGCCGCCCGGATGGCCCTGGAGGCGGGAACCGACATGGACATGTGTTCCCGCGCCTATGTCCGGGAACTGAAAGGACTGGTGGAGTCGGGAGTCGTTGACATGCAACTCATCAACCTTGCCTGCCGCCGTGTCCTGCAACTCAAGGCGGATCTCGGACTCTTCGATGACCCGTACCGGTATTTGGATGCAAAGCGTGCCAAAAAGGTGATTTACAGCAAGGAAAATATCGCTTTGAGCAAAGAAGAGGCCGTCCGGTCCATGGTCCTGCTGAAAAACCAGGATGAAACCCTTCCTTTGAAGAAAGGCGAGAAAATCGCCCTGGTGGGCGATCTTTGCAGCAATGCGCGGGCCTACTGCGGTGCCTGGGCGGGCAAATGCGAGCCCGAACGCGTGATGACGATTGAAGCGTATTTCAAGAAAGACCGCATCGTCACGCCGCAGGAGGCGGACAAGATTGTCTGTGTCCTGGGAGAAGACCATACGATGTCGGGCGAGGCGAAATCGCGCACTGACATCCGTATTCCGGCCGCTCAGCGTGAACTGTTGGAAGAAATGTGCGCCCTGGGCAAACCGGTCGTGCTGGTCGTGATGGCGGGACGCCCTCTCGATTTGTCCCGCGAGAGCGAAATCGCATCCTCCATTCTGATGGCGTGGCAGCCCGGGATGATGGCGGCCGAGGCCCTGCACGACATCCTGTATGGCAAGGAGAACCCTTCGGGTCGTCTGACGGCCAGTTTCCCGCGCAATGTCGGTCAGATCCCGGTCTATCATTATATGTGCAATACCGGCCGGCCGGCGACCGACGGAAAGAGTCAGCGCTATGTTTCCAACTACATCGACAGTTGGAATGCACCGCTCTATCCTTTCGGCTTCGGATTGAGTTACACGCAGTTCGCTTATTCGGACCTGACGCTCAGCGCCGACGAGATGGATGCCGCCGGCAGCATCACGGCTTCCGTGACGGTGCGCAATACCGGCAAGGTGGCGGGCGAGGAGGTCGTCCAACTCTACCTGCGCGACAAAGCCGGCAGTGTCTCCCGTCCCGTCAAGCAACTCAAAGGCTTTGAGAAAATCAGCCTCAAGGCGGGAGAGTCGCGTACGGTCCGTTTCACCATCGACGAACCCATGCTCCGCTTCTGGCGGGCGGATATGACCTATGGCAGCGAGCCCGGCGAGTTTGCCGTCTTTGTCGGTCCGGATGCCTCCGTGCGCGAAAACAAGGTCTTCCGTCTGAAATAAGGTCGGATCTGTCACAAAAAATTTTGACGGGCGATATAAATATATTATATTTGCAAGTCAAATTTGCCTACTTCAGTTTTCTGATACCGTATGCTCGGACAGATAAAACAAAATATTGAAGATTTGATTTCGCGCTACGAGGTGCTGAAAGCCGAAAATGCCAGGCTGCAGGCGCTTCTTCGGGACAAGGAAGCGGAAATGGGCAAAGCAAAGGACGAGATAAGCACTTTGAAGCAGACGATTGACAATCTGAACCTGAAATCGGCATTTGTCGCTACCGGCGAGGACCGTGTCCGGCTGAAAGCCCGCATCGACACGATGATTCGCAAAATCGACAAATGTCTGAGTCTGATGAGTTAGGCAATGGCTTGGAAGGTAGATATCGAGGTGGCCGGCAAGCATTTCCCGCTGGTCGTCCAGGATGAGGCGGAGCAAGAACTTTACCGCAGGGCCGCATCAGTCATCGACCGGACACTGGAACAAAGGCGCAAGGCCTTTTACAGTTCGCCGCTTGACGAACTCTTGATATTCATCGCTTTCAACGAATGTAAGGCGAGACTCAGGTTGCAGGATGAATCCGACCTGCTCAAAGAAGAGTTGGACGCTTTACAGGCACAACTCGCCGATTATCTCGAAAAGACGGAACAACCATAGCCGTCCATACTATATTCAGGCCGAAACAACACTAATATAGTACCGGGCGACTCGGAATGGGAAGCGGGGCCCGCCATGATGCGGGATGCTGAACATGACCGGAACCCAAATCTTGTCAGAAAGGTTTCTGGCGAATACGGTGGACGGCTTTTTAATTTAAGTAGGAGGTAGATTCATTATGGATATCACCCAGATTGTGATCTTTGGCGTCGGCGGCATCATCCTCGGAGCGTGCATTGCGCTTCTGCTGTCCCGCCTGATGGCCAAAAAACGCGGAGAGGACATTCTCAAGGCTGCCCGTGAAGAGGCGGAAAACATCAAGAAAGAAAAACTCTTCCAAGCCAAAGAGCGTTTTCTGCAATTAAAAGGCGAACACGAGCAGTATATCGCTGAAAAAAACAAGCAACTCGCCGAAGCGGAGAACCGCATCCATCAGAAACAGAACGCCCTGAACCAGCAGGCTTCCGAACTGGGACGCAAAAACCACGAAGCCGATCAACTCAAGGAAAGTCTCAAGGCCCGCGAAGAAGCGCTGGCCAAGCGCGCGCAGGAGTATGAGACCTTGCGTACCGAGGCAATCCATCAGATCGAGAGCATTGCCGGCATGAGTGCCGAGCAGGCCAAAAACCAGTTGATGGAAAACATGAAGGATGAGGCCCGTACCCAGGCCCAGTCCTACATCAACGAAATGATCGACGAGGCGCGTCTGACGGCCGGAAAAGAGGCCAAGCGCATCGTTATCAACACGATTCAGCGTACCGCCACGGAGACGGCCATCGAGAATGCCGTGACGGTCTTCCACATCGACAACGACGAAGTCAAAGGGCGCATCATCGGCCGCGAAGGCCGCAATATCCGTGCGCTCGAGGCTACGACCGGCGTGGAAATTGTCGTGGACGATACCCCGGATGCCATCCTCTTGTCCGCCTTCGACCCAGTCCGCCGCGAGGTGGCCCGCCTGCCCTTGCATCAACTGGTGGTGGA
>CAMNQO010000150.1 GCA_946549475.1 uncultured Bacteroidales bacterium | reverse complement strand
TGGGCTTGATGGTCAGGTCGGCGGCGCTGCGGAGATAACTGCACATTTTTTCGATATGCTCGCTATAAGCCTCGTGGTACGGGACGGTCTTGAGAGAGCCGTCTTCTGCACGGGTGACGAGCGTATAGGGGCTGTTTTTAGCCGGGTCACCGAAAGCCTCGAACTCTTCCGCCGTCATGTCGGCCGGATAGAAGCCGGCTCCGAGCGGACGGTCGCCGTACCCCCCGACGAACGCTTTGCCGTCGAAGCGGTCCCAGGGGCCGTAATTGATCCGGGCATATTCCCGGGCAGCGGCATCGGGCAGCGCCTGCATCAGGCTCTTGTCGCCGAAGGCCTGTTCCCAGTAGATGGCGTCGGCCTCGTCGGCGGCCCAGCGGTACAGGCGCAGCACTTCTTTTCCGTTTTCAGTGATGCCGGACAGGTCGGGCGTGACGATCTTGACCTGTTCATAATCGGCGATTTTTCGTTGCAAGTCAGACTTGGGACCTTGTACACAGGATGCGAGAATGACGGCGCAGCATGCAATGGACAATTTTTTCATCTTAACCTAAATCTTAAATCTGGGGTGACGGTCGGAGCCGTCCCGAATTTTCGGCCGCAAATTTAGCAAATATTTCAGGAAAATTACCCCTGTCGGATTGTCACTTCCGAGAAAATGTTTAACCTTGCGGCCGATTCGGGGGATTGGCTCAGTCGGTAGAGCGCCAGGTTCGCAATCTGGAGGTCAGGAGTTCGACCCCCCTATGCCCGGACATCACGGGATGTACACAAACGGGCTTTCGCTGACGGGGCCCGCCTTTCCCCCGATGGTGACAGTACCCAGGCGCTTATAATCGGTTCCGCCACCGATACTGTGCGATTGAGCATCGGCCCCCCCTCGCCGCCGTCACTTTCGTGACTCCGCTTGTGATGGTAATATTACCTGCACTCGCTTTCTCTCCGGTGCCGATTCCGGCAGAGCAGTCACCTCCTGTGGCGTCCACCGTGCCTCCGCTGATGGTAATGTTGCCGCAACCCGACAGGGCCGCAGCACCGATTGCGGCGCAGTATTCTCCGGCGACAGCGCGGATGGTGCCATCGAGAATTTCAATGTTGCCACAATTTTCATCTGCGTAAAACACACCGCCTATTCCGGGGGCCTTTCCGTTGCTGCTCACATCCAGCTTTCCCGAGCCTTTGATCCAGAGCGTTTTGTCTTTGGGAATATAGATGCCGGGATATTCGTTGTAGAATCCCCTGACGATATTCGAAGCTTCCAGTACAAGGGTGGCGTCCCCAATCGCCGTGATGCCGGCCCATTGACAAACGTTGGAATTCACTCCGTAAATCACGGCGTCTTTCAGCGTGACCGTGGCGCCGTCGGCAATGGTAATCTTGTAGTTTCCTCCAAGGATTCCCGTCAGCGTTTCACCGTCCTTCGCCTCATAATTCGTATTTTTTTCAAGGTTCAGATAATCAGCCTTACGCGGAAGCCGAGCGCCGTAGGCTCCTCCACCACCTGGCGGCAAAGGCCGGAGAGTTCGTTTCGCAGTGTGCTGGAAAGTGGCGTTGCCTGCAGGTTCTTTACCATGAAATCCAGCGTGGCGTCGCCCGACATCTCACTATGCGTCATGCGCACGGTAATGGGTCGGAAGGCTGCCATTACATCCGTGAGCACCGTGTTACACAGCCTCTTGGCATCGTCCAGTTTTCCGTCAATGTTGTATTTGTGGCAGAACGCTCCCATCTCCGAGTACATCCCCAGATAATCGTAGTCCGGGCCGGTAATTTCAAACACCACTTTTCGGATACGCTGTATGAAGGCCTTGGTGGCGCTGTGCACAGGGGTCCCGAAGATTTGTCCGGGAGAGCCGTCTTCGTGGATATAGCCGCCTGACATGAAGAAAATGCGGGTGCTTACATCGTGGGCGAACTTCATCTCGTGGGTGACGATGAGCATGGTCAGGCCCTCCCCGGCCAGCTGGCGGATCACGCTGAGCACCTCTCCCACCATTGTGGGATCCAGGGCCGATGTGGGTTCGTCGAAAAGGATGACCTCCGGCTTCATAGCCAGGGCGCGGGCGATGGCAACGCGCTGCTTCTGGCCTCCGGAAAGGCTGGATGGATAGACATCGGCCTTTTCAGCCAGTCCTACCTTTCGAAGGAGCGCCAGGCCTTCCTCGCGGGCTTTTTCTTCCGGAATATGGAGCAAGTCGCAGGGGGCCATGGTAATGTTTTCCAGTACTGTCTTGTGCGGAAAGAGGTTGAAACTCTGGAACACCATCCCCATTTTCTGCCGCATCTTATGGACGGGATAACCTTTTGCCAGAATGTTTTCTCCGTCCACATAAATACTGCCGCCTGTGGGGCCGTCCAACAGGTTCAGGCAGCGAAGCAGCGTGCTCTTGCCCGTACCGGAAGGCCCGATGATGGAGACGACCTCGCCGCGGTGGATATCGGCATTGATATCCTTCAGCACCTGAAGGTCTCCGTAGCTCTTCTGCATATGGGAAAAGCGGATGAGGGGCTCGTCTGAGCCGGTGGGCGCGGAAGCCGCTTTTGGGATGCCGGACCTGCGGCGGAAGTAAAGCCACAGGCCGATGCCGGCAAGAAGAAGGACGGCAAAGCCCCAGGGAGCGCATTTCCTTTGTGTCTGATTGTCGGAAGAGGAATCCTCAGAGCCGGTGAGGAGTCCTATTTCCCCTTTACGCGTCATAAATATCATATATGACTCCAGGTAGCCGTCAGAGAAGAGGACCTGTTTCTTCCTTTCCTCGGTGGCCGTTATGGTACCTGCGGCGACATCGGCCTTCCCGGTCTGGATGGAAGGAAGGAGGGCGGCAAAATCCATGGAAAGGAACTCCAGCTTCCAATTACGCCGGTTGGCCCATTCCGTGAGAAGGTCGATTTCCAGTCCCGAGGGCACTCCGGAACTGATGAAATTGAACGGGGCCATATCCGGAGCCACGGCAACCTTCAGGGTTTTCCCCGTGCCGCGCTGCACGGGCAGGGGAATGGTGGATGCATCATCGGCATTCCTCCAGCGATTACAGATATCCTGATAGGTACCGTCTGCGCGCGCATCGGCCAGAAAGCTGTTGAAATCCTGCTGCAGCTCCGTATTTCCCAAGCGGAAACAGGCTCCCAGAAAAATGGGCGGAAATCCTGCTCCCACCGTGTCCACCTTGGCTGCAAGGTGTTTGTCAAAAGACATGGCCAGGCTTCCGTATCCGATGACATCCACTTTCCTGCTCTCCAGCAACATGAACATATTGGCTACACCGGATATACGCTGGATGTCTGCGCCGGGAGCCATTTTGCTGACGGCGATATCCTGGATGCTGCCCAGCGTAACGCCGACCCGCTTCCCGTCCAAAGCCCGGAACACGGCGGGAACATCCTCCGGGACTTCCTCATTGCGGGGGGAAGCAAGTTCAGTTCCGAAGAGCTTCATGCTCCACAAAGTCCGGGCTTACGGACTTTTTATTACGGAAAACGCGAAAAAGGGCTGGCCGCAATGGCCAACCCTTTTGGCATGGATGGCGGACGCGCGGCCCGGCCCGGGCTGTTAATAGATGCCCTGCTCGATCATCGCAGTGGCGACTTTCATGAAGCCGGCGATGTTGGCGCCCTTGACATAGTCGATGGTGCCGTCGGCCTGGGTGCCGTACTTGACGCACTGCTCGTGGATGTCGCTCATAATCTTCTGAAGTTTGGCGTCCACTTCGGCGGCGCTCCAGGAGATGTGGGAGGCGTTCTGCACCATTTCCAGACCGGAAGTGGCCACACCGCCCGCGTTGGAGGCTTTGCCCGGGCTGAAGAGGATGCCCTGAGACTGGAAGTAGTGGATGGCATCGGGCTGGCAACCCATATTGCTGCCTTCGCTGCAGGCCCAGCAGCCGTTGGCGACGAGGGTCTTGGCGTCTTCCAGGCTCAGTTCGTTCTGGAACGCGCAGGGGAGGGCGATGTCGCAGGGGACTCTCCAGGCCTTTTCGCCGGCAAAGTATTTGGCCTTGCCCGGGAACTTGATGGCCATATCCTCGACATTGTGGCGGTTGGACTGGCGCATTTCGAGCATATAGTCAATCATCTCCTGGTCGATGCCGTCGGGAATTTCGCACATACCCTTGCGGCCGGAGATGGTCACCACTTTGGCGCCCATTTCCGTCGCCTTGATGGCGGCGCCCCAGGCGACATTGCCGAAGCCGGAGATGGCCACGCGGCAGCCCTTGATGCTCTTGCCGGCCTTCTTGAGCATATTGTCCACGAA
>CAMNQO010000149.1 GCA_946549475.1 uncultured Bacteroidales bacterium | reverse complement strand
GCCGCTTTTACGAACATCCCCCTGATTCGCAACTGGTCCAAAATCGTGGTGATGAGCGATACCCGGGAGGACCCTGAAACGCATCAGCCCAACAATCCTTTCTTCACGCCCTATAGTTATGCCGTAGTGAACGTTCCCTCTCGCGGAACGATTGTGCCGCATAGCGCTGCCACGGGCTTCATTACCGATTATCAGTTACTGGGCTTCGAGGAATTGGAGGCATCCGGTTATGCCGCCAACCTGCCTTCCGGTACGGTTTTCGACGACACCGTCCCTTCAGTAGACGATTTCGTGAATTGCACAGGGGGTGTGTCCGCCGTCGGACCGGACGGCGCCGTCTATTTGTACGAACGGCCCGTTCCTACGGAAAACATTCCGCCTTCTTATGTGATTGTGTACGGTCATTACCGCAATCCGGACGATTTGGAACACGAAGGAGATTATTTCTACAAAGTGGATTTGATGGTGGACGCGGAGTATTATCCTGTTTACCGCAATTTCAAATACCAGGTCGTCATCCGTAAAATCCTCTCGCAGGGGCATCACACGCCGGCGGCAGCGGTGGCAGCGGCCGGAAGCGCCGATGTGTCCGCCGATATCAACGCCCGCCACCTGTCCGATATTTCGGACGGGTACGGCCGCCTGGCGATTCAGCCTTGGATGGCCCATACCTTCACCGCCCAGCAGACGGACAACCAACTCCTGCACGCCTTTTTGATGAGTGATATCTATAACGGAACCGTGGATATGAATCCGTCCTCCGTCACGGTGGAAAAACGGCCGATGCCTTCCGGTGAAGAAGACCTGATTACGGATTTGTCCATCGACGATCCGTCCACCGATGCCGGTTCCGTAGGCTGGAGAACCATTCATTTCTCCACGAACGACTCCGGCCATTCCGTCCGCAGCCAGACCATCCGTATCACGGGCTATCACGAATTCGGCCGCCTGTACCGCTATGTCGTCATCACGCTCCAGCCCATCCAGCCGATGAGACTGGCTTGCTCCCGGCCGCGTATTTCCGCGGTCAAGGGAACGGACCAGACGGTTTCCATCAGCATTCCTGACGGCTTGTCTGAATCGATGTTCCCCTTGTTGTTTGAAATCGAACCCGAAGGCAAGAGTTTGAGTCCGGACGGAAGCAAGGAAAACAACAACCTGCCGGTCGTCAGCGGTATCTCCATTTCCGAAAATGAGGGCTTTGCAGGAAAGCCTTCCTACCATTTCGTCTATACCCTTTCGTGGGATATGTACCGCAGTCTGGAGACGGCACAAGATGACAGCGACTATAGTTGGCGTACCTTCCATTGTTATTTCAAGACCAACCGGGACGAAAGCGGAACGACCGTGTGGGTCAACAACGAGTATTTCTCCAAAACGTCCGTGACTTTTTCCAATTACCTTTCTTCGATGACCTTCCGCAACCTGACCTTTACCACTCCCATCCAGCGGGCGGAGGACGAAACGATGACCGTCCGCTTCAATGTGGACCAGGATCCGGCACTGTCCTATCCCGAAGACTTTCCGGTCATTACCCTCAAGCCGATGGGAATGATTCCCTTGTCCGAAGAACTGGTGCCGGGTGAAGTGGCGGGCACCTATTGCTTCAAGCCGACTTCCTCGGCCGTCGAGTTGCAATTTGTCACCATCACCGACGATGGCGACCTTTCCCTGGACGTGTCGGCGCCCGAGTATGACAGCAAAACCCTCCGTTCGCATTATTTCTCCCACGTGGGCTTTGTCACCGGCCATAAATTGTCTAACGGTTCGTCTATGTCCAATGTCGTGTGCGGGCGGGTGAATACGGATGTCAACAAGACCGTTTTGTTCGGCTATTGCGACGACCCCGACGGACTGAATGCGACGATTACATTGGAGGGCCTGACCGGCCTCACGCCGACCAAACCGACCGCTTTCCCTTCCACGCCCATCGGTCCGAGGGGCCAGTACGGTTTGAACACCTATCACGAATTGGAATTCAAGACGCCTTCGCCCAAATCGTACAACCCCATCGAGTTTACCCTCTCGGCTCCCGGTTATGTGGTGGAGCCTGTGCGGGCCGGCCGTATGAACGGAAACATCTACACCCAGGTCATTTCGAACTCCAATGTATTCAAGCCGGGCAATACCTATGGATTTACGGTGGACAACCCGAGTTTCTCTTACCAGATGGACAAGTCCATCAAACATAACTTCACGGTCACGTTCGACCATATCGGGGAAATCCGTTCCGCCTATCCGGTCGGTGTGCTGATTCCCGCCGGAGAAACGGTGACTATCACCGTTTCCAGCGACCGTCCCGACTGCTATGTCTGCTATGTAGAGTTGACGATTCAGGCCCGTGTCACTTGGGACGGCAAGAAGCAAAATCTGGACATAGCCTCAGGTACGACGCCGGACGGCACCTTCGAGGCTTATCCCGGTGCCGACAACCAGTATCTCTGGGTGATTTCCGAACGCAAGAGCAGCGCAACCTTGACGATTCGCGCCCACGACGACCGACCTGTCATCATCAGCGGTATGACGCTCAAGACCTACCGGGGTACGTTCTACGATTAGACCGGTCGGGCCGCACTGTTTGTTTCTGTTTGTCTTTGCAAGGATAGGTGTGACAGTCGCGCCTGTCGTATAATTGTAATTGTGTATCAAGATGAGTCTTTTAGTTTTTCTTCTGACGGCCACGATGCTGCCCGGACCGCAGGAAATGTTGCGCGAGGACCCCAACCGTGCAGGGGTCAACACCCACATTTATGAGTTTATCGATGAGGTTTATACGCCGGCCCCCAAGGGGTACAAGCCCGTCTATCTGAGCCGGGGATCAAGTACGGAGCACATCTGGCGAACGTTTGCGCACAATATGTCCAGGTCAATCTCTCGCTGGCCATCGGCATCTTCCATATCGGTGTCAATATAGATTGCGTGCAACGCTATGAAAGCGTAGCATATCCCGACCTCGACATATATAATTGTAAAAATCAGAGGCAAATCGGTCCCGTCATCGCATTGCATTTTTAGAGGCTTAAATATGACATTCCGATGTCCGGCCGGAGACATTTTCAAAAGTTTTCACTAAATTTGTACGATTTCGATGAATACTTGCCAGTATGTCCCGGACATTTCCTATAATCGGTATGTTGTTGCGACGTCTGTCGCGGCATTGCCGGCTGGTGGCGTGGACGGCCGTCCTGGCAACGGTGCTGGCGGTACCCTCCTGCGGCGGGCCGGCGCCGGTCTCCAAGGCGATACGCACCTTTCCGGCCGTCAGCGTGCCTTCTGTCCTGTCGCAGGACGGGAAGGAGGCGCAGGCTTATATCCTCCGGCATTATTGGGATGCTTTCGCCGATACCTCCCTGCGGGGATTTCGCTGTGACTCCACTTATATCGGAGGCGTCGAGCGCGGGGAAGCGGAGCAGGCTTTCGCCAACTGGGTGTATGTCCTGGAGATGGCGGGACCGGCCTCCTACGATGCGGCGGTCGGCGTCTTTTATGACAAGATGACCCTCACCGAGGCGGCGGATACCTCCTCCAATATCTACGAGGGGATGATGGAGGTCGCCTGCCGGTATCTGTACGACCCCAATTCGCCCCTGCGGGACGAAGAAATGTACTTGCCCCTGTGCCGTCGCCTGTCAGAAAGCCCCTTACAGGATTCGCTGCGACGGGCCCGGTACGCCAAGGAGGCGGCGAACTGTTCGCTCAACCGTATCGGCGCTCCCGCGGCGGATTTTTCCTTCTCCGACAAAAACGGTCGCATCCGTTCGCTCTACGGCATCAAGGCCGGATGGACCCTGCTCTTTTTCAGCAATCCCGGCTGCCACGCCTGCAAGGATATCATCGAGCATCTGAAAGCAATGACGGGACTGAACGAAGCCATCGCACAGGGTCGCCTGGCCGTCGTGAATGTCTATATAGACGAGGATATGACGGGCTGGTTCGACTATATGCCCTATTATCCCGACAACTGGTACAACGGGTATGACCACAATCTCGTCATCCGGACCGACAATCTGTACGATGTGCGGGCCATTCCTTCCCTCTACCTGCTGGACCGGGAAAAACGTGTCGTCCTCAAGGATGCGCCGGAGGAAAAACTGTATCACAAATTGGAAGAAATACTATGACCATTACCAAGACCCTTTGGGGAACGTCCAAGACCGCTCCCGGCAAGAAAAATGACGGACAGTCCGTCTGGCTGTACCGCATCACCAACGCCTCCGGCGCTTATGTCGAACTCTCCAGTGTCGGCGCGAACATCGTTTCCATCGTCGTCCCGGACAA
>CAMNQO010000148.1 GCA_946549475.1 uncultured Bacteroidales bacterium | reverse complement strand
GGCGAGCGCGTGCCTGAGCGATGTGGGCGAGGAACAGCGCAATGCCTTGCTGCTTGCGCTTGCGGAAGCGCTGGATGCCTCCCAAGAGGGGCTGTTGGCGGCCAACGCGGAGGACCTGGCCCGAATGGAGCGTTCCAACCCCTTGTACGACCGTCTCTTGCTCAATCCGGAGCGTTTGGCCGGCATTGCCGCCGACATCCGCAAAGTCGCCACGCTGGAAAGCCCGCTGGGACATATCCTGTCCGATACGACGCTGGAGAACGGCCTGCATATCCGCCGGGTGAGCGTTCCTTTCGGCGTCATCGGCGTCATCTATGAAGCCCGGCCCAATGTGACCTTCGATGTGTTTTCCCTCTGTTTCAAAAGCGGGAACGCCTGCGTGCTCAAAGGCGGCAAGGATGCCGATGCGTCCAACCGTGCCATCGTCGCCCTCATCAAGTCCGTCCTGAAAAAGGCCGGCGTCGATGAGGATGTCATCAATCTGCTGCCCGCCACCCACGAGGCGACGGGGGAATTGCTCACGGCAAACGGTCTGGTCGATCTGGTGATTCCCCGGGGCGGGCGCAAACTGATAGATTTCGTCCGCGACAATGCCAAGGTACCCTGCATCGAGACAGGGGCGGGCGTCGTGAATACCTATTTTGATGCGGCCGGCGACCTGGAAAAGGGCCGTCGCATCGTTTTCAACGCCAAGACCCGGCGGGTGAGCGTGTGCAACGCCCTTGACTGTCTGCTCGTCAGCCGCAGCCGGCTGTCCGACCTGCCTGCGTTGGTGGGGGATATGGTTGCCAAAAATGTCGTCCTCTATGCCGATGCGGAGGCTTTCGCCGCCCTGGACGGCCGCTATCCGTCGGCACTCCTGCAGAAAGCCGCTCCCGAGGATTTCGGCCGCGAGTTTATGGATTACAAGATGGCCATCCGGACCGTGGCGGATGTCCGGGAAGCCGTCGCCCATATCGCCCGTTATGGCTCCGGCCACAGCGAGAGCATCGTGACGGAAGACCCCGCGGCCGCCGGCTATTTCCGCCGCAAGGTGGATGCCGCCTGCGTCTATGTCAACGCCCCGACCTCCTTTACGGACGGCGCCCAGTTCGGCCTGGGGGCTGAAATCGGCATTTCCACCCAGAAACTCGGCGCCCGCGGCCCGATGGCCCTCGCCGCGATGACCACCTACAAATGGCTCATCGACGGCAACGGTCAGACCCGCCCGTAATTCATTTTTGACCTTAAAACTGAATAACCTGATATTATGCCTTCTTACAGCCCTTATTTCAACCCTGAGTTCGAATTGCTTGACCGGGGGCAGATAGAAGCCCTGCAACTCAAGCGGCTTCAGGACACCGTAGCACGCTGTTATCTCGGCTCGCCCTTCTATCGCAAGCGTCTTGACAGCATCCGCCTCACGCCCGATAAAATCCAATCGCTGGACGACCTGCGGCGCATCCCCTTCACGACCAAGCAGGACCTGCGCGACACCTATCCTTTCGGTATCGCATCCGTTCCCTTGGAGCATTGCGTCCGTCTGCATTCCTCCAGCGGCACTACCGGCAATCCGACGGTCATCCTGCATACGGCCAATGACCTGCATGAGTGGGCCAACGCCCTGGCCCGTGCCCTGTGGATGGTCGGCTGCCGTCCGGAAGACATTTTCCAGAATACATCCGGCTACGGAATGTTCACCGGCGGACTGGGCTTCCAGTATGCCGCCGAACTCCTGGGGATGCTGACCGTTCCGGCCGGTGCGGGCAACACCCTGCGTCAGTTGAAATTTTTCACGGATTTCGGTACGACGGTCGTCCACGCGATTCCTTCTTATGCGGCCCGTCTGTACGAAGTGATGTGCCAGCAGGGGATTGACCCCCGCCGCGACACCCGGCTCCGGATTATGGCCATCGGCGCGGAACCCCATTCCGAGGACACCCGCCGCCGTATTGAAGAAATGCTGGGCGTCAAGGCCTACAATTCCTTCGGAATGAGCGAAATGTGCGGTCCCGGCGTCGCGTTCGAGTGTCAGGAGCAGAACGGTATGCATATCTGGGAAGATTACTATATCGTCGAAATCGTCGATCCCGATACGCTGGAGCCGGTGCCCGACGGGGAGGTGGGCGAACTGGTGCTCACCACGCTCAAGCGCGAGGCGATGCCGCTGCTGCGCTACCGCACCCGCGACCTCACACGCATCCTGCCCGGCAAATGCCCCTGCGGACGCGAGCACAAGCGACTCGACCGGATGAAGGGCCGCAGCGACGATATGATCATCCTCAAAGGCGTCAATATCTTCCCCATCCAGATTGAGACCGTCCTGATGCAGTATAAACAACTGGCTTCCGACTATCTGATTACCCTGGAAACGCTGGAGGACAACGACAGTATGACTGTCGAAGTCGAACTTTCCGAGCAGACCGATGTGGACGATTACGCCGCCCTGCAGAACCTGACCAAGGACATCACCCGTACGCTGCGGGATGAAATCCTCATCACGCCCAGGGTCAAGCTCCTGCCCAAGGGGGCCCTTCCCAAGGCGGAAGGCAAGGCCGTCCGGGTCAAAGATTTACGCAAAAAATATTAGACATTATGACCGTACAGCAAATATCCGTTTTCCTGGAAAACAAATCCGGCAGCCTGGTGAAGGTGTTCAAGGCGCTTTCCGAGGCCGGCATCCAGCTCATTACCTCCACCCTGGCCGATACGGCCGACTACGGTGTCTGCCGCATCCTCTGCGACGATCCGGAGAAGGCGTACAGCGTCCTTTCCGGCGAGGGATTTTCCGTAACCAAGACGCCGGTCTTCGCGCTGGCGCTGGACGACCGTCCGGGCCGTGCCGCCGAGGCCATCGCCTGCTTTGCGGAAAACGGCATCAGCATTTCCTATCTCTACTCCTTCCTTTATGACGGCAAGGGCGTGCTCATCTTCCGGACCTCCGACATCGACCGCGCCTCCGCCCTCATCCGCGCCCAAGGCTTTGCCCAGGCGACGCTGTAGAGTCTATTTCTGCTCCAGCACGGGGCCGTGCTCGGATTCGGCGACAGCTTTGCGCCAGGCTTTGACATAGGGCTCGTTCCTGATGCCGGTCGGGGTGCCGGCGTTGTACTTGCTGTGGGTAAAACTGCCGTCCGCCTCCTGGGCCTTGATGTTGCCGTCGAGGTATTTGAGCAGCAGGGTCTCTTCGAGGGCCACCCATTTTCCGAATTGCTCTCCGGCCGTCCGGATTGTATAGTCCGTCATTTCCTTGCGGGCTTTGCGGACCTGTCCCTTGCGTACCAGGGCGGCAAGTTTCTCATCCTGCGCCGGAACGGCGACGCTCATCTGCCGGTTTTCAAACGCGTCGATGCGCTCGCGGACATAGGGCGCCATCACATTGTACATCTTGTAGCAGGCCTGGGCGATGCGGTTGCTTATCCAGAACTGCGAAGTGGCGGAATAGTGGAGCATATCGCCGTTGCCGACCCGCAGGCACTCCGGAACCCGGTCGATGTTGACATAGACGGGGGTGAGGTAGGAGGTGGCGGCGTCGTCCGTACCGAACCAGACGAGGGCGCCCACTTCATCGGGCAGCCAGCCACGCGCCTGCGCCACGAACCAGAATCCGGTCTGCTGGGTGGCGATGGCCCTTTCGTTGATATAGGTCTTGCCCTCCCATTCGAAACTCATCGGCCGCCAGCGGTAGGGCAGGGCGTTGCCGCCCGCGCCGATATCCTGCGTCATATCCAGCGGCGTTCCCTCGAAATGGTCGCGCATCACGTCGGCCACCGCTTTTGCGCTGACCTTGCGGGCAGGCTTGACGAAGAGCGGCATTTCGCCCTTGGGGTCGTGGCCCAGGATGTATTCGTGCCAGTCGGAAGCCGGGCGGCTCACTTCCCGTCCGTTCTCCTCCCAGGTGAATGTCCCGTCGCAGAGGAGGTTGAAGGCGGCCCAGGCGCGGGCGTCGCAGAAACGGGCGCCGCCGAAGTCCAGGGGGTTGTAGGCGTCGCGGAAGGAAAATTCTTCGTCGCGGCCCTGGAACCATCCTTTGGAACGGGCAAAGGAAATGACATCCGGAGCGTAGCGGCAGTTTTCGGGGTCATCCAAAGGAAAACGGGTGATGCGGCACTGGTTGGCGTGGGCGCAGATATAGCCGTCCGGAATCCGGCGGGCCACCCAGACGATGCCTTTGTTGTCGGAGCCTTTGCCCACGAGATCCATCACCCAGGCCTCGTCGGGGTCGGCGATGGAGAAAGATTCACCCTCGGAGGGGTAGCCGTAGCGGTTTGCCAGGGAGACGATGGGGTCAATGGCGGCCCGGG
>CAMNQO010000147.1 GCA_946549475.1 uncultured Bacteroidales bacterium | reverse complement strand
TTGCTCCATCAAAACCGCAAAAATATGAAAACAACGGACCTGATAGGACGGGAATACGAAGCCGGACAGATAGAACGCGCCTTGCATTCCAATGAATCCGAACTGATCATTCTCTACGGACGAAGACGCGTAGGAAAGACCTTCCTCGTAAACAGTTTTTTTCAGAATCGCTTTGCCTTCAAACATACCGGAATCTATGACAAACCGGCTTCTGTCCAGTTGGAACGTTTCGCCGTTTCCCTGGAAGAGTATGGCGGATTGCCGGGAGATCCCCCTGAAAACTGGTTCAAGGCCTTCGACTTGTTGAAACATTATCTGAAGGGAATGACAACCAGCGAAAAGAAGGTCGTTTTCATCGATGAGATGCCTTGGCTGGACAGCCCCGGCTCGGACTTTGTCGCCGCTTTGGAAAATTTCTGGAACGGATGGGCTTCGGCAGAAGGGGATATTGTCCTGATAGCCTGCGGCAGCGCAACATCCTGGATAACCGACAAACTGCTCGGGGATAAAGGAGGACTTTTCAACCGCTCCGCCAGCAGAATCTACCTGCATCCGTTCAATCTTCGGGAGACGGAGGCATATCTGTCCTCCCGAGGATTTCAATGGTCGCGCTATGACATCGCGGAATGCTATATGATTATGGGCGGCATCCCCTTTTACCTCAAGCAACTGTTGCCTGAATTTTCGCTTACACAGAACATCGACCATTTGTTTTTCAAGGACAAGGGGCCGCTTTGGGACGAATTCGGCCACTTATACAAGACTTTGTTCAAATCGGCGGACAGCCACATACAAGTCGTGGAAACCCTGGCCAAGAAGAAAATGGGAATGACCCGGATCGAAATTGCTAATGAAGGAAAACTGCCGGACAACGGGAAACTGAGCGCTATCCTGAAAAATCTGGAAGGAAGCGGTTTCATCCGGACCTGTCAATTCTTCGGGAACAAGAAAAAGGACATCATCTATCAACTTTGTGATTATTACTCCCTCTTCTACCTTACTTATATCCGGGACAATTATGGCAAAGACCCGCATTTCTGGACACATTACCTGGACAATCCATCCCGTCGCGCCTGGTCTGGATTTGCCTTTGAACAACTCTGCGGAGGACACCTGCCCCAAATCCGTCGGAAACTGGGTATTTCCGGCATCCTCAGCGAGACATCTTCCTGGTTTTCCAAGGGGAAAGACGGGCGGCGAGGCGCACAGATTGACCTTCTGATAGACCGCCGGGACCACATCATCAACATCTGCGAAATGAAATACTCACTGAGCGAATATAGCATTGACAAAGACTATGAAGAAGCGCTCCGGCGCAAAATGGAGGTGTTCCGGGAAGAGAGCAAGACGCGCAAGAGCCTGGCTCTGACCTTCATCACCACCTTCGGCGTCAAGCCCAATATGTACAGCAACCGCGTCCAGTCACAGGTACAGCTCGACGACCTCTTCGCCGAAGCGCAATAAGCCCTTATCGGGCGGACCACTTGGCGCAGAGGGCGGCGCTGGCGGCATAACTGTCGCCCACGGGTGCGGCGAGGTAGGACTGGCGGGCCGAAGTCCAGGCCCATTCCTGCTCCGTCGCCCAGTCCCGGAAGGCCGGCTCGTCAAAGGCCTTTCCGCTGCGCAGCGCTTCTTCCGCCCGGCGGAACATCTCCGCCCAGAGGGGACGATAATAGTCCCCGAGAAGGCCGTTCCACGTGCGGCTGGCATAGTTGACCAGATGATGGTCGCGGAAGCCCCAGGTGGAAATGATGCGGCGGGCGTCGCCCTCGAAATAGTCCGCCTCGGCCTCGTCGGCCCCCCAGCGGCGAGCTTCCTGAATCCATTTGCCCGTCAGATAGTAGTGCTGGGTGCAAATCAGCGTATCGACATCGTCGAACAATTCGAGCATCTCGGCGGAAAGACGCCTGACCTCGCGGAGATTCTTTTTCGCAAAAGCCTCCCTCCAGTCCTCATAGTCCTGCGTAAAGCGGTTTTCCATCCACTGACGGCCAAGATTGACGCAGTCGAAGCGATAGGCCGGCGTGGAGGAGAGTTCCCGGGCCGTCAGCGACTGCCAGGCCTGCATCAGGTCGGCGTTGTCATAGGCGAGCGGATTGAACGGGCAGCGTTGCAGATGCTTTTTGGGCGCAACCTCGGGCCGGGCCGTCATCGGAGAGCCGCCGAAGTTGGTCGGTCCGACATAGACCTTTTCTGCCAGGATTTTCCAGGCCGCCCGCGAGAGCGTGTCGGTCAGTCCGGTCCGGCTGTCCGCCAGGTTTTCCCACCATTCGTCCAGGCTGCGGTCCTTCTCCCAGGCGCGGTCCAGCACATATTCATAGGCATAAGGATTGACGCTGAAGCCCTCCAGCGTGCAGCCGAAGCCCGTGAAATTGTCGCCGCCCTCCGCCAGGACGCGGTCGATACGGCTTTCCACCTCCCTGAAGTCGCCGAGAATGCCCGTATTGCCGCCGAAATTACCGAGATACGACCAGATATAGTCGTGCCCGAAAAATGCGTCCGTCGCCGGGTAGATTTCCTTGTGCTCGCAATAATAATCCAACATCAGCATACGGCCTTTCGGGACGGGTGACAGATAAGCCTCGATGATGTCCGGGGTCCACCATTTCCGATGATGGTAGAAGGTCCAGGCCATCTGGAGCCAGACGGCGTCGGGGTCGGATTCGGTCAGGGACTTCCAGGTCAACGCGGTGACGCGGGAGAGATAGTCCTTTTCCCAGGACGGGGGAATGATTTCGTTGAAAAGGTCGATGCCATAGATGTGCGTCGCCTGGCCGAAGAGCGCCTTCTGCTCGGCCAGGAACTCGCCGGCTATCTGCTGGAACAACGGCTCCACCGGATTGAGATACCAGCAGTTGTATTCCTCGCCGAAATGCGCCCAGTCGCTGAGTTTGCGGATGTCCGCTTCGGGATAGATTTCCCGCAGTTGCTGCGGAACGTGACCGGTGAAGGCGGAAAGGATGGGAGCGATGCCCAGGGAGGTCTCCCGGGCGATGATTTTCTGCTGCAATTCGACCTGCCCGTCAATCCAACTCTGCGGAAGCGGGCCGCTCCACTTGTCGATATTGACCATCCGGTGCCAGGCCAGGAAGGAAGGCCCCGTGAAGTAGGCGCGGATCTGTTCGTCGCTCATCCCGTGCTTGCGCCACACGCGCTGCCAGACGGCTTCCTGTCCCGTATTGGCCAGGGCCATCGTCACCCCGTTCATCGCCATCCAGTCAATCAGGCGCTCCCACTGCTCCCAGGTCCACCAGTTCATCGTGTAGCCGAAGGTGCAGTAATTGAGGAAAAAACGGTTTTTGCTGACGGCCTTGCGACGGATCTGTCCCGGCGTGTCGGGCAGGACGGCCGGCTGCGGCACCTCGTCTTCCGCATACCAACTCACCGTCACCTGGCAGAAATCTTTCAGGTAGTTGTTCAGGCCGACCGCCATCGAATTGGCATTGTTGGCCGTAATGGTCAACTTTCCGCCCTGCGCCCGGAGGGCATAGAAATCGGTATCGGCCGCCTCGCGGACAAATTCGATGTTGGCCGCCTGCGCAGGAAGGATGCGGCGGGCCAGTTCGCGGGCCGACCGGACCTCCTTGTCGGCAGAACAGGAGAAAAAGACGGAAAGAGCCGTCAGGAAGACAAAGAGCCTTTTCATGATTGCGCAAATTTTCAAAAAAAATCAATAACATTATAAAGACACGGGGCGGATCAAAAAACCTTAAAAGGAAGTTGATTGTATCTGCCGATTAAGTAATAATATGCTCTTCATTGTACTTGTATAAATGAATTTTATTCGTAACTTTGAAAAACTTTCTGCAAGCATTATGAACAATTATCACTTAAACCCGCTGAAAGCGACGGCCCTCCTGTCCGCTTTGCTGGCGTTGTCTGCCGTTTCCTGTAACAAGGAAAAAGCCGATGGGACGACGGTCACGGTTCCGCCCACCCGCATCAGCGCCACCCTCGGCGAAGTCACCAAAATTTCCCACACAGATGCCGACAGCAAACTCTCGCTCGCCTGGGAAGAAGGCGACCGCCTGCGCATCAGCAGTGAAAGCGCTTCGGGCGTCTTTACCATCCAGGACGGCTTCGGCACCCAAGCCGCCCATTTCTCCGGTGAGGGCGTGCCCGGCAGTTCATACAGCATCCTCTATCCGGGCAGTTACGCTTCCGCAGAAGCGCTCGCCGCCCGCAACCTGAGTACCCAAAGCCAGAACGGCAACGGCAGCGTCAGCCATTTGGAATACAACGCGATTCTCTCCGGACTCGGAAGTTACGCAACATTCGCCTTCCTGCCCGACTGGGCCTCCGGACACGGCGCCACGCTGCGGCAGAACTCCGT
>CAMNQO010000146.1 GCA_946549475.1 uncultured Bacteroidales bacterium | reverse complement strand
CCGACGGTCCGGATGGTGTAGTGCTGCCTTTCCGGATGCAGTCTGACCTGGGGAATGGCGACGGGGATGAAATGGACGCCGTCCTCCGAGACGGAAAATTCCGTGTCTTCCGGGATGCAGAAGCGGCGGACATTGTAATCGACAAATTCGGCACCGATATAATGCAGGTCCTTGCTTTCGCCCAGGTCGATGCCCACCGTGATTTCCTGCCGGCCGAAGTCTTTCCACCGGGGATTCCTCCGGATGGCATAATCGCCCAGCCAGCCGTCCGTGAGCAGGGCGGGCGTTTCTGTCGGTTTGTTGCCGCTGCGCCAGTTTGCCTTTGCGCCGACGGCCAGATGGGTGACGGGCAGGGCCGCTTCGGGACGGTGGCCCGCTTCCGCAGCCAGGTCGAAGCAGCGGTAGCCCTGCCGGGCCAAGCGCCGGGCCAGAGCCAGGGCTTTCTGCCGGAAAGCGGGATAGTCTTTGCTCCCTTTGGGACTCCAGCCGGTCTCCGCGATGGCGAAGGCCCGGGGATAGAGCATATACTCATAATGGCTGTCTTCCAAGATACATTCGGCCCACAGGTTGCCTTGCACGCCCAGCAGATGTTTCAGGATGGCCGGATCGAAATCCGCTCCGCAGGCGGCGATGATATCCTCTTCCGGCTCGTAGGCATAGACAACTTCCAGCGGCAGGAAGTAGTTGAAGGCCAGCGGTTCTTTGTGGGGCGCATCCTGGGCAAAGTCCAGATAGTACCAGGTGCTGGGGGTCATGATGACATCGTGGTGCATACGGATGGATTCGACCCCGCTTTCAGTACCCCGCCAGGACATCACGGTGGCATTATCCGAAAGTCCGCCTTCGAGAATCTCCTCCCAGCCGATGAGTTTCTTTCCGTGGGCGTTGATGAACTTTTCGATGCGGCGGATGCAGTAACTCTGCAACTCCAGTTCATCTTTCAGTCCTTCTTTTCCGATGCGTTCCTTGCAGAGCGGGCAGGCTTTCCAGTTGGATTTGTTCGCTTCGTCCCCTCCGATGTGCATGTACCGGGAAGGGAAGAGCGCCATCACTTCGTCCAGCACTTTTTCGAAGAAGGCAAACGCCTCTTCCTGCCCGATGCAGAAGACATTGTTTACGCCATGCTCCCCTGTGCAGTAAAATTCGGGATGGACGGCGAGCAGGGCCATGTTGTGTCCCGGCAACTCGATTTCGGGGATGATTTCTATGTGGCGGGCGGCGGCATAGGCGATGATTTCACGCAGGTCGTCCTTGCTATAGTAGCCGCCGTAGGTCTGTCCGTCGTCATAGACAGTGCCGGAAACATAGTCCGCCGGCTCCTGAGCGAAGCGGAGAGGCTTCCCGCTCATAATGTGGTGAAAATACCAACTGTCTCCGAAGGCCCCTTCCCGTGTCATTTCGGGGGCGCAGTCCAGCGCGATGCGCCAGCCTTCGTTGTCGGTCAAATGCAGGTGGAACCGGTTCATCTTCAACTGCGCCATCAGGTCCAGTTGCTTGAGGACGAAGGCTTTGCTCCGGAAATGCCGGACGACATCGAACATCAGTCCGCGGTGCGCGTAGCGGGGAGCATCCTCGATGCGGCCGCAGGCGATGCGGCCTTCTTCATCGGCCGCCTGCAACTGCATCAGGGACTGGACGGCATAAAAGGCGCCGGCATATCCGTTGGCCCGGATGCTGACATCTTTGCGCCCGATCGTCATCCGGTAGGCACCTTCGCGGTCGTCTTTCAGCAGTTTGTCTTCAATCCGGATGTTGATGACGGCCGGCTTCCTGTCCGCCGGGCACAGGGCCAGGGGACAGGCTTCTACATAAGCCTTGAAAGTTTTAGCCGCATCGTTTGAGGCGTCTTTTGTCAGCAAACGGTATGTGGCTCCTTCTTCCATCACAAAAGTTCCGCCATTGGCAGGCGTCCACTTGGCGACCTGGGGCAGGATGGCCTCCGGCGTACTTCCGCCGGACACGGCATTGCCCGCATGGAGCGGAACGATGGCCGTAAATCCCAGGATGACAGACAGTAAAAAATTCAGAATAGCAGGTTTCATCGGTTTTGTTTCGGTTGTGTGGGACAAAGGTAAGACAAGCGGGATTGTTTTGCAAAAAAATCGAAAAAAAATTTGGAAATGTGGCAGGGGGGGGGTGTATCTTTGTAAGATAAAATTGTTTATTAATGAAAGAAATAAATATGCACAAGAAATTTCTGTTGTATTGTCCACCCCGGACAGAGGTCTTGTTGACGGACGAAAATTGTTGTGTCTGTGAAGAAAGCCGATACAACTCCAATGACAATACGGAATACTTCGGTGACGGAGGCGAGGAGGACCTGTAATGAAAATGATGCAAACCATGAAAAACAATTCCCATTCCGGCTCTGTCGTCTTCTGCCTTGCCCTGGTGGGCCTTTTCCTGTCATCCGCCTGTTCCCGTCAGGCCGAGTTCGAACCCTCTTCGGACGGAGACGCCGCAATACAGACCGATGAAGAAGTCGAATATCCTTATACGATAGCAATCGCTCCGGACACCAAGTCCGTCTTTGACAACAATCACCTTACCTGGGAAGGGGATGACCGGGTCGGAGTCCTTGTGAACGGGTATCACCGTCCCGGCAATCTTTATACGGATGTTTCTCCCCGGATTTTCAAATTCTATGCTCCGGCCTTGTCCGAAGGGGATGTACTTTATGCCTATGCTCCTTATTCCTCCGCGGCCGGGACGAATCCTTCGTCCGTGACGCTGACGCTGCCGTCGGAACAGTTTCAGGTAGAAAGTACCTTCGATGGCTCTTCGCTGCCGATGGTGGCGATCCCGACGGCGGTCGAGGCGGCTTCCGAAACCAATATCTGGATAAACGGCCGGATCCATTTCTGCAATCTGGCGGCACTCGTGCGTTTCCGTATCTATTCCACAGATCCGGCCTATACCGGCAGTTATGGCACGGCTTCCAATGTCTATCATTATGTGTCCGATGTCTCGTTTGCCCTGACCGAAGGGGCCGGCATCTGCGGTAGCGGGACACTGGATATGACCGGACTCACCGAAGAGTCCGGCGACGAGGCTTTCCTCTTGTCCGGCGCGACCGGTACGAGTGTCAGGACGCGGGCGGCCGTGAAGGTCGGCACATCCAAAGATGATGCGGCCGAGGTCTATATGGCCCTCCTCCCCGGCACCTGGTCCGGAACGCTCACCGTCACCACCATTTGGGGAGAGTTTACCTATACCTTGACGGACAAAGAGTTTGAACGCAATAAAACCAGGACGTTCAATGTCGATCTGGCCCATGCCGCGACGAAGACTGCGTACTCGGAAAGCAATGTCCAGTTTGCGGATGTGCGTGCTCAGGGCACGGCGACGCTGACGGACGAAATGTTCGGCAAGGAAGAGGGCCAGGCCCGGATCTATGGCGTCATCCTGGCAGACGGCGGCAATCCCAACATGGACCAGAATCTCCAGTACGGTACGACGGTGGACGGTTACGCAGTGACAACAATTGATAAATTTGCGGATGCTTCGCCCAATGCCAACAACATTTATACGACGGAAAACGACCGTACAAATTATCTCCAGGAAGGTCTGAATCAAGGGCGGTACGGGTATCGTCTCAAGTTCGATTCGCCCAAGCGGAATGTTTTCAAGCGGGGCGACAAAGTCTATATCTGGCTCAACGGCGTCCGTCAGATAAAGGAGGCCGACCCGGACCGCTATACCCTCGTCATCGGTCCGGATACGCGGATCATCAAGATTGACCGCTGGACCGAAGCGACGCTGACATCCAACAGCCGCTATGTCAAGACTCCGCAGACCATAGCCGGACTGACATCCGATGCCATCTACACCAATGTCAAGATCAAAGATGTGGAGTTCCAGATCAAGCGGGGCGCCTATGCCAATGTCCGCGAATATGACGCCATCGCCAACCCCGTCAACAAAGGTTTGTATGAAGGGGTCAATCAGGCGCGCAAGGCCAAGGATGGCGCGGCCAACCTGCTCTACGACAAAGACAACGGCGGCATTTATATGCTGCTCAACATGAACTGTGACTGGCGCTGGAATGCCGCCACCCGGACGCGCAAACCGGTTCCGCAGGGAACGGGGAGCATCAAGGGGGTGCTGGTCCATCAGGAGATGGAGCGCTGGGGTGGCGACCTGGGCACCTATTGCATCCGTCCGATGAGCGAAGAGGACATCGCCATCGATGCCGCCCTTTCCTCCAACTGGAACGATTTGGTCGAATGGACCTTCACCAAGAAAACCTGGAGCATCAACCAGTATTCCTGGAACGCGGCGACTTCCGCGACCGGCGGCTATATCTCGACCGGCAAATATACCGATGCCCAACTGGTCCAGGAAGTGCTGAACGCCACGACGGCCGCCGGCATGACCAACAATACCGGCTCCGTGGCCCGACTCTACAC
>CAMNQO010000145.1 GCA_946549475.1 uncultured Bacteroidales bacterium | reverse complement strand
CTGGAGAAAGGTGACAGCGAGGATCCGATGGTGCTATACCGTCGTTTCCGCGGCGGCGATCCCGATCCGGACGCCTTGCTGAAAGCCCGGGGATTGAAATAATTTTGATAACATGGTTGCCAAGACATCACAACGCGAAATCTGGATTGACTGGATGCGGGTTGTCGCCTGCTTCTTCGTGATGCTGACCCACAGTTGCGAGCCTTTTTATCTGGGCGGGGAAGGGTCTTTGATATTGACACGGGCGGATGCTGTCTGGGTGTCGCTCCTCAATGTCCTGCCACGGGCGAGCGTGGTCCTTTTCGTCGTGGCATCCAGTTATCTGCAATTTCCTTTGCATTATGATACAGCCACTTTTTTCCGCAGGCGGGCCGCCCGGATTCTGGTCCCGTTTGTCATCTGGTCGGTGGTGTATGCCCTGGTCTGGGGGGAGCCCGTGGAAAATTTCAAGGATTTGCTGCTGAATTTCAACTATGCCGCCGGCCATTTGTGGTTCGTCTATATGATGGTCGGGGTATATCTCCTGATGCCGCTGCTTTCGCCTTGGGCGGAGCGGGTCGGACGGCGGGAATTGCTCTTCTATCTCGGGCTGTGGCTGTTTACGACCCTCATTCCCTTCATCCGGCAATGGGCAGGCGGTACGCCGCCGGTCATTTACGGCCCCTCGGGGATTCCCAATGCAGCGAAATATCCGCTTTGGGGTGAGGCGAGTTGGAATATGTACGGCCTGTTTTACTATGTAAGCGGCTTTTTCGGCTATCTTTTGCTGGGACTCTATTTCCGTAAGTTTGTAGGAGAATGGTCCTGGAAGAAAACGCTCGCGTATGCGCTTCCGATTTTTGCTGCCGGTTTCGCCCTTTGTTCCCGAGGATTCATGCAGGGGGTCCAGGCCGATGCGCAGGGCGTTTTCCCTGTCGAAGGACCGGTCGGGCTTGCTGCCGTCTGGGAAGGGCCCTGGCTCAATGATACTTTCGGAGTGGCCCTGATGGCCATCGCGTGGATGCTGTTTTTCCGTAAGATCAAATCGGGCGGGCGCTTCTACGAGAAGGTGCTTCTGCCGGTTTCCGGAGCGAGTTACGGCATGTATCTGTGCCATTTGCTCGTGCTGGTGCCGGTGGCCGCATGGGTCCGCACATCGTTGGGACTGGGCGCCGACGGAATCTTGGGACCTGTCTGGACGACACCCGTCGAGATGCTCCTGATTGCCGTCATTTCCTTTACGGCCGTCGCCGTCCTCGCAGTGCTGGTCCGCCGGATTCCCAAAGTCGGCAAATGGATCATGGGTTAACGACCTGTTCCCGAAACTCTCCGGGCGTCAGGCCGGTTTCGCGTTTGAAGAAGCGGGAAAACCACGCCGGGTTGGAAAAATTCAGTTCTTCTGCGATGGCGGCTGCGCTTTGGTGCGTGTAGCCCAGCAGGTATTTTGCTTCCGAGACGACCGTCTGCCAGATGAAATACTTGGGATAGTGTCCGCTGGTGGCATGGACGGCTTCGCACAGGTAGTGGATGCTGATGCAGAGCGCATCGGCGTAAAAGTGCAGCGCCCTTTGCCGTGCCCCGTGCCGGGCGACCAGGTCCATGAATTTCCGGTAGATTTCTTCCTTGCGCCCTTTGACCGGATCGGAGGACGCAAGATCCGCTTTCCCGGCATAGTGCGACCAGGTCTCGAACAGGGCTTTTACCAAGTGATTGACAACGGAGTGGATGAACGGATGCCGGGTACAGAATCTCCAGGTCAGGCGGATCATCTGCTCGATGTCATCTTTTTCTTCCTGCGACAAAGGCAGGGAGGGGACCCGGCCGATATCCGGTATGGGATATTCCCTGCAGGCGACGACATGGCACCTGAAGTCGGCGCTCATTTTCCGGATGTGGAGCAGGGCCTTGTCTTTCAGCATGACCAGACAGGGTCCCTGGATGGAGTGTTGCATCATGTCCAGGGCGCAGTTCGCCTCTCCTTGCGTGACGAGTACGATGCGGTGCTCCGACAGGCGTGCCGGGATGCGGAGCAGGCGCAGGACATGCATCAGCAGCGGACGGTCAATGTCCATGTGGACGGAGAAGTCGTCGCGGGCAAAGTAGGGCCGGCCTTCCGTCAGGGACAGCAGTCTTTGCGTGACATGGGCGATGGCCAGTTGATGAATGGCGTTTTCCATAGCGACAAGCAGGATATATTGCAGCAAAGATAATCATTGGAGAGAAATAATGATATGCCGTAAAAGTCATAATCAACAAAAGATAATATCTTGTCAAGAGCAGATAACGGCCGGGCGGGCGTAACACCGTATCTTTGCTGACCATACTTAAACTTTGACAACATGAAACAATTGAAAAAAGTCTTTGCTTTCGGCGATTCCATTCTCAAAGGGGCGGTCCTTGAGGACGGGCCCCGGGTCAAATATACGCTCCTTCAGAAGGGCTTCCTGGAACAGTGCAAGGAAGCCCTGGGCATCGAACTGGTCAACCACGCCCGCTTCGGCAGCACGATTGCCACAGGGCGGACGGTATTTGACAGGCATGTGTCTTCGATGCAGCCGGAGGATATCGCTTTGCTGGAGTTCGGCGGGAACGATTGCGATTTCCCTTGGGTGAAAGTGGGCAAGAATCCGGACTATCCCAAAGTGCCGCATACGCCGTTGTCTGAATTTTCAAAATTCTATGCCGGCCTCATCCGGGACTGCCGGGAGCGGGGCATCATCCCGGTGATGCTGAGCCTGCCGCCGCTGGTCTCCCGGCGTTTCTACCACTTTGTCACCCGGGATCTGACGAAAGGAGAAAAGGTCTCCGTCCTGAACTGGATGGGCAATGTAATCGAATTTATCAGCAACTGGCATATCCAGTACAACTTGGAGATTTTTCATCTCTCCCGCACCCTCGATGTCCCGCTCATCAACCTTTCGACTCCGTTCCTGATCCGCCCGGATTTCTCGGCATATATATGCCGAGACGGCATCCATCCCAATGCTTTCGGGCATCGCCTGATGGCGGAGGCCGTGCTGGCCCAGTGGCCGTTTGAGCGGTAAGTCGCTATCGGTCCTGTCCGTTTCCGATGGCTGCAACCGGATCAAGTTCGTCAGCAATCATGGGCAGCAGCACTTCGTCGGCGGGCAGCCACCGGACGCTGTGGAGGGCGTCGGCTGAGAGCCAGCGGGCGGCTTCGTGCTCATTGAGGTGCAGGGCTTCGGTGAGCAGGGAGCAGATGTAGCAGTGCATCGTGAGATGGAACTGGGGGTAATCGTAATCGATGGTGTAGAGCAATTTGTCAACGCTGACCTCCGTTGAAAGTTCCTCTTTGATTTCCCGGACAAGCGCCTGCTCGGGCGTCTCGCCGGGCTCCATTTTCCCGCCGGGGAACTCCCACCAGTCCTTGAAATCGCCGTACCCGCGCTGGGTGGCGAATATCTTATCTCCCTTGCGGATGATGGCCGCTACGACTTCTATGGTTTTCACTTTGCAATATCGCTCTAAAGCGGCGCAAAGATAGCAAAAATGTAAGATTGGATGCAAAGAGAATGATTATATCCCAAATTTACCCTATTTTTGCGGAAAAACAGTGTCCTTGCAGAGACTTGCGCGGCGCTGCGGCTAAAATATAAAGGTATGGGTATGATATTTACTGCGCTTCTGATACCGTTCCTGGGGACCGCCCTGGGAGCGGCTTTCGTGTTATTTATGAGACGGGAGATGCCCTCATGGGTACAGAAAGTCTTGCTGGGCTTTGCTCCCGGCGTGATGGTGGCAGCATCCGTGTGGTCCCTCCTGCTGCCGGCCATTGAGGCGGGTACGGGGCGCCTGGCCATCCTTCCTCCGGTCATCGGTCTGCTCGCGGGCTTTGCCTTCTTGCTCCTGATTGACTATGTCACGCCCCATATCCATCCGGGCGGCGGCGCCGAAGGGCCGGAAAGCAAACTGTCCCGTACCGCCAAACTGGTCCTGGCCGTGACCATTCACAATTTCCCGGAGGGAATGGCGGTCGGTGTTGCCATCGCCGGAGCGTTGACGGCCGATTTCAATATGGCGGGCGCCCTGGCGCTTTCCTTGGGCATTGCCATCCAGAATGTTCCCGAAGGGGCCATCGTTTCCATGCCGCTGCGGGCTGCCGGAAACAGCCGGTGGAAATCTTTTTGGGTGGGGGCTCTCAGCGGCATCGTGGAGCCTGTGGGCGGAGCGCTGGTACTTCTGCTGTCCACCTCCATCATCGGCATCATGCCTTATATGCTGGCCTTTGCCGCCGGGGCCATGCTCTATGTCGTCGTGGAGGAACTGGTCCCCGAAGCGTCGCAAGGGGAACATTCCAACATCGCCACGGTCGGCTTTGCCCTCGGTTTCGCATTGATGATGGCCCTCGATGTCGTGCTGGGGTAAGACATAAAACTTCGGACAATGGATTACATTTGGCATTATCAGTCTCCATTGGGCTCGATGACGATGGCAAGTG
>CAMNQO010000144.1 GCA_946549475.1 uncultured Bacteroidales bacterium | reverse complement strand
TACAAGAATGTATCACAACCGTTCCATTCTCAAAGGTAATTAACAAAATGTTAATAACAAAATGTTCATTGCAGATTTCGTCGCGATGGATGTCAGGCTGAAGTAAAAAGCCGGCGCGCTTATTCGCCTTCGCCTCCTTCCTGTGCGGGCTGGGGAGCGTCGTATGTCACATAGAAATGCGAGTTGACGCTGCGGATGCCCAGGTGGTCGAAGGTATTGTCGTTGCTGGGATAGTTGACCACATTGTTGGACGCGTCGCCCCGGCCCAGGACGCACAGACAAGTGGAGCCGCCGCCGTCCATGTTCAAGGCCTGCGTGATGTTGGGGAAGTGAAGCAGGATGAAGCGCGTCGCGTCCGCGACGGTCATTCCGACGGCTGCGTTCCAGCGCCCGTCGATGGCAATCATCAGGAATTTGCCGTCGTCGGTGAGGGCCACGACGGTACGCGGATGTGTCACGCCCTGATGACGGATGGGATTCTCGTAGGCCAGGCGCTCAATCTGCTGCTGACTCATTCCGGGCGTTCCGCCGTAGAGACCGGAAGCGATCATCCGTTCGATAAAGGTCGTGCCGACGGGCTCACCTTCGTTGACCAGCATTGCGGCGCTGCTGAACAGATTGGCACGGTCTGTCATCCGTTCGTAGGCGCCACGGGCTTGGAGATAGTCGTTTTTCTCCGCCGGAGCCGTATATTCGATACGGACATCCCGGTCGCCGTCCGAGGTGATGCAGCCTTCGTACTTCCACTGACGGACATTCGTGCCCGGAATAACGCTGCTGGGGATGGCCATGTGGGTGTACCAATTGGTCTTGAGATAGACCGATTCGGCTTCATAGGCCGCATTGATGCAGCAGATGGCCCCCTCGTTGATGCGTTTGTTCGCAAAGACCTGGTCGGTGGCGCGGAGGCCGTCACCGCCGGTATCGGTGTTGCCATAGTGGAACTTGACATGGAACCAAGGCTTCGTCAGGTCGATTTCCATCACATTGACGATCTGATTCTGCCCGGTGATTTCCTGGTCGCGGCCGGCGAATTTTTTCCATACCGCCCCGGGGACGATGGTGTCGATTTTCCAGTCACCTTCGATGACCGGCGCGTTCTCCGAAGGATTGGTGTCGTCCGGGACGAAACGGTCGTTGCGCTGGGCGGCCGGAATTTTGTTGCAGCAGACCGTGACACAGCAGGCCGCCGCTGCAAGGATAAACAATATCTTTTTCATATTCATCATCATTTAAGAACAGGTTCGTTGCCGGTAAGTGTCCAGATGCTGCTGTCCCAGCCCAGGGAACTGGCCAGGGAAGAAACGGTCGCGGAGGCCGCTGCCGCCTTGCCATGGTAAGGATAGCAGTATTTCTCCGCCGTACCCGTGGTCAGCGGAGCGGTGGGGGAGACATTCTCTTGATCGACAAAATCACACTGGACATAACTGGGCGTATAGTTCATGCCCGGTTTCCGCCAGCAGTTCTGCAAGGTGTTGCGGATATAGGTATAAGCCACGATACCACCGCTGCTGGCTTCTACATCCGGTGTTCTCTGGTCGGTGCTGGTAATGGCTTCGTTCCAGGCGATGCAGCCGCTGATGGTGATGTTGCTGGCCGTCTGGGAGCCCTCGGCGGCCGTAGCGTTCCAGCCGTCGTGGGCGCAGCGTCCGGCGATGCCGCCCAGCACGCGCTGTCCGTTGATGTTTGCCTTGGTCCAGCAGTTGATGACGCTGCCTTTGACATTGGGCAGCGTTTCGTTGATATATCCGCTCTTGATTTCTCCGACGATGCCGGCGCCGCACTGCTGGGCGGCAGTAATAGTGCCGGATGTCCAGCAATTGCTGATTTCACCGGAAATGGCATAGGCGCAGATACCGCCCGCCCAGTTGCTGAAGGACTTGATGTTTCCGGTGGAATAGCAGCGGCTGACGAGTACATTGTTGTTGGTCTCCAGATGCCCCGTAATGCCGCCGGCCATCGATTCTGCCGTGATGGCCCCCGTGTTGTAGCATTGGATCACCCGGGTTCCTTCCTCGATATGGCCGCAGATGCCGCCGCAGCGCTGTCCGTTCGCACTTCCGTACTTGCTGGCCGTCACGCTGCCCTTGTTGGCGCAGCGGGTGAATGTGCAGTTCTGGCAGGAGGTCCAGCCCAGGATGCCGCCGACCAGGCGGGAGCCTTCGCAGACGCCGCCGAAGGTGCAGTCCGTAAAACTGCAGGTCTTTGTCGCCTTGCCGACCAGACCGCCGCAACCATGGTCGCCGGTGTTGCCGCTGCCGTTGGATGAGCGCACGGTGGCGTTGCTCGTGCAGCCCGTGAAGGTCGCATTGGCCGCCACGCCGAACATGCCGCCGCAGGGCTGGGTGCCCGAAGAGGTGACGGCGCAGGTAGCGGTCAGCGTTATGTTGCTGAGCGCAGCCGTGAGGCCGCCGTTCGTGCCGGCATAGCCGCCGAGGATACCGCAGGACGAGTTGTCCGACTGGTCCACGGAGCAGTTGTCGAAGGTCAGGTCCTTGCAGGTACCGTTGAGCACGCCGAAGAAGCCCGGATATGTGCCGCCGGTACTGCGCAGATTGCTGATTTTATGGTTATTGCCGTCAAAGTGAATCTTGATGTCATAAGGGTCTTTGACATTGAGCGGCGCCCAGTTGTTCAGCAGTTTGGCATCGATGTCGGCCTCCAGACGGAACCAGGTCTCGCTGTTCGCCTTCAAGGTGTCGTGCATCGAACGCAGATGGACGAGTTTGCTGATGAGATAAGGATCGCTTTCCGTACCCGTACCTCCCTGGAAGGAAGGCTTGTAGTCGTCTCCGCCTTCTTCTCCCCCGCCGTGACCGGAGTAATCGCCCCAGTCGCCGCGCTCATGCTGCCAATTCAAGATGGGAAAACCGTTGGACACCTTGCCGTCGGAGTACCAGCCGCCGCCCCAGGCCCCGGCAATCGTCTGCAACTCGGTCGCCGTCTTCTTGGTGACGCCTTCATTGGCGGTCGCGGCTCCGGCCATCGTGCTGAGCGCGTAGCAGTCACTCACCGTACCGTCGGTTTTCGTACCATAGACCGGCCCGCGCGTCATGCCGCTGAGGGAAGGATTCCAGGCGATGCTGCCCGTAATGCTGCCCCCGGCCATATTGCCGACGAGGCCGCCCGCGCCAAAGGTACTGGAACCGCTGGACGAGGTGCCACCGTTGACGCGTCCGGCCGAATAACTGTTCTCAATCTTGCTGCCCGAGCGCATATTGCCCGCCAGGCCACCGGCGTTGCTGCTGCCGTTGACTTCCACGAGGGAATAGCACTCGGAGATGGTGCAGGGCATCATGTCCGCCGTCTTGCCCAGGTCGCCGCAGATGCCGCCGGCATTGCCGCCCGCCCGGACCGTTCCGGTCACATAGACGCGCTCCACCCGGCCGGTGAAATTGCCGTCCGAGGGGCTTGCCAGGCCGACATAGCCGCCGATGATACCGCCGCCGTTGCTGGATTCGGCATAGGCGTTGAGGAAGCCCACGTCGTGGCAGGCTCCGCAGAGTACGCCGAAGAAACTGCCGTACGCCTGTTTGGGAATGTACAGGTTGGTGATGACATGGCCGCCGCCGTCGAAGTCGATGAATTTCTTGTACGGATCGGTCGGATTGAGGGCGGACCAGTTGACATTGCTCATGTCAATGTCGTTCTTCATTACGAAATAGACCATTTCGCCTTCGACCAGGCCGCGGGCGATGTTCTGCATGTGCTGGGGCGTGGACAGGCCGTAGGGACTTTCCTCCGTGCCGTAGCCGTCGGCGAAAAGACCACCCTTGCCGGGCTTGCCGCCCGTGTCTTCCCGCTCGAACCCGCCGTGCCAGTAGGAATCGAAGGGATTGTATTTCTTGCAGGAGCCCGTCATCAGCAGCGCGGAGGCTGCGGCGAGCAGGCAAAGAATGTGTGTGAATCGATGTTTCATGTTCATATCCTCCTTGCTATTCGCCCCATCCGGGATTTTGTTTGATGACACCGCCTGTGAGAATGATGTCCTCGCGGGGCACCGGATAGAGATAGTCACGGTCTTCCTTCCACTTGCGGCTCAGATAGCCGAAGAGCACAAGGTTGCCGGACTTGCCGTCGGCTCCGTTGAGGCGGATGCCGTCGGATGAAATCTGGATGTAGGTCACCGCCCCTTCGTCAGGCTGGGTGGCGGTGTTGTACACGCAAATGTCGTTGATGCCGTCTCCGTTGACATCGTAGGCCTTGCCCAGTTTGGCGGCGGGGATGTAGATGCCCTCGAAACTCTGGTCGAGGCACTGCCCCTCTTTCCAGCGCATCAGGTCGTAGTAGCGCCACTGGGACTCCATCACGAGTTCGATGTTGCGCTCGCGGCGGATCTCGAGGATGACGCCTTTGTTGGCCCCCGTCACATTGACATAACCCGTCTTGGGGTCGCAGAGATACGGGTCGGGGTTGGCGTTGGCCGCCGCCATATCCAGGAAGGGCATCAGGACCCGG
>CAMNQO010000143.1 GCA_946549475.1 uncultured Bacteroidales bacterium | reverse complement strand
TCGGCGCGGGGATTCCCCTGCTCGCCGTCGGGACGCTCGACCTGCTCGTCGCCCAAGCGATAGCCGCCGGAGCCGGGATGACTGCCGGAGGGATGACCGTCGGTGGTGGGATGGCGGCCAGAGACGGAGAGATGCCTTCCGAGTTGAGTGGCCTGCCGGACGGGGGCTGGGACGCCATCATTCCGGTCATAGACGCCCGCCGCGACGAGGTCTATACCGCGGTCTATACGCCCCTCCCGACACCCTGCCCCGAATCCGCTGAATCCACCGACAGGACGACCATCTGTCCGACGGCCACCGGAGCCGCCCCGTACCAGGCCGCCGGCCCCGTCCGTTCGCTGATCGTGGGACAGGACGACTGGGGATTTCCCCTGGACGGCCGGGCCGTCCTCTTCATCGGAGACGCCGCCGACAAATGCCGGAGGCTGCTGCCGGGCCCCGCTCCCGACCTCTCCCGCTGCCGTTTCGTGCAGACCCTGCCCCGCGCCGATGCGATGGCCGCCCTCGCGCAGGAAGCATTCGACAACGGAAAATTTGAGGATGTCGCCTACTTCGAGCCCTTCTACCTCAAGGACTTCGTCGCCACCACCCCCAAAAAGAGCTTGTTTTAACGGCAATGTGCTTAAGTCTCATATTTTTGGGAGACTTTAAGCACCAAATGTTCCAGCAGTACGCCGGCTAAAAAAATGCATTAGAAGTATTCGAGGTTGTCGAGCATGCGGGTGATGAGGGTGCGGAAGCCTGCTTTGAATGCGTCGTTCTGTTGGTATTCGCGGTAGAGGGACATGTCGCCTTTGCGTTTTTTGCGAATGATGCGGTCGATAATCATGGCCATAGCGGCTTCGACGGCTTGCTGGTCGGGATTGCCGATGACAAGATTCCGGTAGTCGGCATCGCCGGCAACGGCTTTGGTGATCTTATCCATCACTCCGACCGCAGGTGCCAATATGCGAGTTCGGAATATGTTAGTCTCCTTCAAGGACACGGCATCCGCATCAGTATGACCGAGACCGGCGATCCAAAGGACAATGCCCAGGCAGAAAGAATCAATAACACAATGAAGAACGAGCTATTGAAAGGTATGCGATTCACCAACATAGATGATGTTAGGGCCGCTGTGGGGCGTGCCATCGACTTTTACAACAACGAGAGGCCTCACATGAGCATTGACATGAAAACCCCGGCCGAGGCGGCCCTTTGCGTTGGAGAAATCCCAAAATGCTGGATAAGTTATCGGGAGAATGACATTCGCGCCAATCAAACCGCTTTCATGTGGTCAAAGATGACATAGAATATGTCTTTGACAATCAGGTGCCGCTATGGATGTTCGGTTTTCTGTATTGACCTGCAGCTACCTGAGGATATCGATATTTATAGGAGCAGTTGCTGACAAGGGAATCCAAAGAACAAGGCGGGAGCCGGCAGGGCCAACGTGGATGCCGTTTACGGGCTGCTCCGGGGAGGCGTGCAGCCTTAGTAATTGCGATTTCCCGGCTTCGTCCGAAAGGACATGAGCCCTCTGTTCCACGTCGTAAGGCACCTCAACTTCTCCGCACTTCATTCGCGGAGCACGAAGCCAGGACTTGGCCAGGGGCAGCAGATCCACGGCATCCCCCTCCGTGCATCCCCACTTGGTTACTTTGGCGCGTTCAACAAACTCATTGCTCATCCAGTTCCCCTTCTCAGTCACAAAGCAGGGAGCATAGGAAATGCCGTTTTTTCTCGTAACTTTGCAGCGAGATTGAGAAAAAGGGAGTATGACAGCGTTTCTGATTCTGATAGCCGTAGTGATTTTTACCTGCATCTGGTTGAACAATGTTTCTTCGCGGATCGGGGTCCCTACACTGCTTGCATTCATCGTGCTGGGAATCATTTTCGGCAATGCCGATCCGATTCCCATCAGTCTCAACGACTACCTTTATGCGAAAGATGTATGTACCGCCGCCCTGATTTTCATCATGTTCTACGGCGGCTTCGGCACCCGCTGGGAAGCCGTCAAGCCCGTAGTGAGAGAGGCGGGACTGCTGGCTACGGCCGGTGTCATCGTGACGGCGGCGCTGACCGGTCTTTTTTGCCATTTCGCCTTGGGATGGGCCTGGGGAGAGAGTTTTCTGCTGGGTGCGGTGGTCAGTTCTACGGATGCAGCCTCCGTCTTCTCGATATTGCGTTCCAAGAAACTGGGGCTGAAAAACAATACGGCCCCGATGCTGGAAATGGAGAGCGGCAGCAACGACCCCTGCGCCTATATGCTGACGGCCATCATGATTTCCATAGTGACCCGGTCGGCTACGGGTGCATCCGTCGTGTGGATGATTTTCTCCCAAGTCGCCTTCGGAGCCGGCCTGGGCTGGCTGATTGCGAAGGTCGCAACTTTTGCACTCCACAGGATCCGCTTTATGACCGAGGGATTCGACACCCTGTTTCTTTTCGCCACGGCCATCGCCTCCTACGCCCTGCCGGAGTTGTGCGGAGGCAACGGCTATCTGAGCACCTACATCGTCGGCATGATGCTGGGAAACGAGGATTTCAAAGGAAAAAAGAAAATGGCCGGCTTCTTTGACGGCCTGACGGGACTGATGCAGGTGCTGATATTCTTCCTGCTGGGCTTGCTGGCCCGTCCCACCGCCCTGCACAAAGCCGTCCTGCCGGCGCTTGCCATCTCGGTCTTCCTGCTGCTCGTCGCCCGCCCGGCTTCCGTCTTCGCCATCCTCTCGCCGTTCAAGAAATACAGCGTCCGGCAACAGGCGCTGGTCTCCTTCGTCGGATTGCGCGGAGCCGCCTCGATCGTGTTTGCCATCATGGCCGTGACGGGCAGCGGACTTTACCTCAAAAACGATCTCTTCAACATCGTCTTCTGCATCGTCCTCCTCTCGATTTCCCTGCAAGGCTCCTTCATTCCCCTGATGTCCCGGAAACTGGACATGCTGGACAAAAACAGCAATGTACTCAAGAGTTTCAACGACTACTCCGAGGACCTCGAACTCCAATTCGGACAGATGGAAATCGTGCAGGGAGATACCTGGGACGGAAAGACCGTCAAAGAACTTTCTCTGCCCCATAATTTCCTCATCGTCCTCGTCCTGCGCGGGACGGAGCAAATCATTCCGCGCGGAGATACCCTCCTGCAGGCGGGCGACAAGATCGTGATGTTCAACCGGACGGTGGAAAACGACACATTCTATCTGGAAGAGAAAATCATCAAGCCCGACGGTCGCCGGGCGGGACGCCGCATCAGCGAAGTTCCCGGCGAAGGGCTGGTCGTGATGATCATCCGCAAAGAAAAGACCCTCTTCCCACACGGGAACACCCGCCTCGAAGCCGGCGACCGCATCATTCTGCTACGCAAATGACTACCGAATGAAACATCTGGGAACCACTATCACGATTGCCTCGACCGGGGACTTGGAACGGGGAGCAAAGGAGTTTCTGCAAGTTGCGCGGGGACAGCGCCTCATCGCCTTATACGGTTCGATGGGGGCCGGCAAGACCACCTTTACGGCGGCCCTCTGCAAAGTGCTGGGTGTGGAAGACCCCGTCTGCTCTCCCACCTTCACCCTGGTCAACGAATACCGCCTGCCCGGCGGGGAAAGCCTGTATCATTTTGATTTTTATCGGCTCAAAGACAGTCGGGAAGCCTTGGACATCGGCCTGTACGACTATCTCGACAGCGGCTGCCTCTGTCTGATGGAATGGCCGGAAATCGTCGAAGAACTCCTGCCGGAAGAGACCCTCGCCGTCCATATCGAAGAGCGGCCCGACGGGACCCGGATTTTGTATTAGAGGCTTTTATTCGTCCTTGACGGTGACCGTCAGTTTGTAAACGCCCTCGTTGAGAAAACCGTGGGCGAAATCGGGCAGGCAATACACCGGATAGAGAACGAACTCCTTGTCCGAGGTACGGCGGTTCATCGCATTGTAGGAGGAAAAATCCTTGCCCCACACATATTCTCCGGGATAAAAGCCGTAGGCTCCCACACGGGCGCCGGTCGTGGTCGGCACCAGCATTCCGGTGTAGAAGGGCTCGTAGGTGATGTTGCCGGAGTCATCCACGCGGAATTCCAGGTATTCGGGCGGATTGCGGCTCAGGCCTTCTTCCGTATAGCCCTCTTCCTGCAGGCCTCGGGAATAGGGATCCATCACGCGGTACACCTGCGCTTCGGTCGCCTTCCAGAGTTCGCAGTCGTAAGTGCCGTCGAAAAGACATTCATCCCGGAAAGTACAGTCGGCATACTTGACATATTGCAGCCGGCGGCTCACCGTCAGGGTCAGGCGACTTTGCTGCAGACTGCCTTCCGCGCCGACGACATCGAGGCGCATGATATACTTGCGGCCGGGCAGAATCTTGTCGAGGCTGGAAAAACTGATGACGGCATAGGCCGAGACGGCATCCCGCGAAAAGACCACATTGCGGGAGGACAGGGCAAACACCCCGTTGGGATCCGTTTCTGTCCATTCCTCGTCCGACGCGGATCCGGTCGCCGTCGGGTCATAGCGGA
>CAMNQO010000142.1 GCA_946549475.1 uncultured Bacteroidales bacterium | reverse complement strand
CCGGAGCCTACGACCAGGGCGTCGATGACGGCTTTACGAAAGGCGAAGCAAAAGGCCGGGCTGAAGGCATCGAGCAGGGCATCGGGCAAGGCAGAGATGCAGGCGGCCGGTATGGATGCGGCCGTTATCAAGCAGATGACCGGTGTAGATGTATAACACCGAAGTCACCCGCTTTCGTTTCAATCATTCAATGTAAGGTGCGCGACTGTTCCATTTTTGACTGTTTTTTATTCAACTGTCAAAAATCAACCTGCTACGGGAAAGTCCATCCGATCTGCAGCCGGACTTCCAAGTTCCGATGGCGGACGGAGCGGTAAACATAATCCTTGTAGCCGGTTCCCAGATAGATTTTCAGGGAACGGACAGGATTGAGAGAGGTGAATAAAGAGACGAACCATCCCTCCCCGTAGCGGGCGGGAACGCTGAAAGAGCCCGGCGCACTGTGCTCATACAGGTAGAGACGGTCATCCCAGGATTGGACGCTGTACCAGCCTTCTTGCAGATAGATGTTTCCCCATGGCAGACGGACGGATTCTTCAGCATGGAGCAGGACGCCCCAGGAAGCACAGTGACAGAGCGAAACGCCGGCATCCAGACGCATCGAAGTCTTCGCCGCCTCCCATCGGAGGAAGAAAGGCTGCCAGGAACTCACGCATTTCAGGTCATATTTCTGTGTCCGGTCGTAGTTTTGCAGACGGACGGCGGCACGGGCTTGTACCGACCAGTCTTTGCGCAGGGTCAGACCGGCATTGAAAAGCATCTTGAGACGGGCCGTATGACGCAGCGTGGCGACCCTGCTCCGCGGATGAAGACAAGCATCCACGGACGCGGTGAGCACCGTCTGGCTCCAGGCTTTCCACTGCAGGCCGATAGCCGCTCCCGCCTCGTTGGCACACTGACTCCCCGCCCGCACGGCACCGCTGTAGGTTGAAGAAAAATCCGGGCTGTAATAGCGCAGGGAAAGGCTCGCCTTGAGCCGGTCCGCCAAAGGGAGGCAGGTGCCGGCCACGGCCGCCCATGCAGCCGGAGAATCAACCATACCGGCATCGGTATCAGATGAAGTCCACAAACGCCCCAGACGCGATTGCCAGCCGGCACCTCCGTCGCAACAGACTTCTCCGAACACATCCACCCCGCGCAGGCAGAAATGGCCGCCCAGCGAGACTTTGCCCGTAGAAATGCCGGTCAGTGAAAGATATCCTTTGCGTGTATGCCAGTTTACTTCCGCCGCCAGAAAATCATCCGCCGGTGAAAAACGGCCCGTATGAAGCCAGTTGCCGACATTTGCCGCCAACGAGAGACCGAACGCACCCCATTTGCACTGTGCCGCAACGCCCCGCAATGCCGGACTGGCGCTATAAGAACCATAAGGAGAAATACCCGTAGGGCGCCGCACAAAAGATTCCGGAGCCGGGAATCCGCTCAGGGAAAAGCCGCTCCACAAGCAGAGTCCTTGTGAGAAACGCAACTGGTAATCCCCAACCAGCACCTTTTCCAGCCACTTCTGTCCGCTCCAACTCAGATAGGGGTGCAGGGAACGCGCATCCCAGGAAAACTTCGACAAGACCAGCGCTCCGGAGCGGGAGGACGCAATTCCACCCGAAAAAGAAGAGGAGGTTCCGGCCCCCGGGACAAAGGGCAGACTTACAGTCCCGCCGATGCCGCAACGCAGGCGTCCGCTCCAGTCCATCGCGTATTTCAGTCCCGCAGCCAGGTCCAACGCCCCTTTGCCCGCAACCGTCCCACCGCTGCCGGCCGGCCCCTCGCTTTCGCCCGCAGTCCCGCGAACGGCAGCCTCATCCTCCCGTTTCCATCCGCCCGAGATACGCCAGGCCAACTGATGCCGGCTGCGGCCGGAGGGCAGCGACGAACGGCCAGGCAGCCCGGCAGAAGCGAGACTGACAAAGGGGCGCAGGGCCTGCGCGAGATCGTGCGAAAAGCCGTCCAGCAAGGCGAGTTCCTTAAAGGAGAGGATGTCTCCGTTGTGCCGGCGCCAGTCCTCGATGACGGCACATTGATAATAACTCAGCAAGCCCGACTCCTGCATCTCGGTCATAGAAGCCGTGTTGAGGGGCAGCGGCCGGGTCAAAAACGCCTCCAGACGATCCACGAGTTCTTCGTCAAGTTCCTCCCATTGCGAGGCGCCCAGCAAGGTCAGCGCCGCCTGACGCCAGAAATCATGCACCGCAAGCCCGGCCTCATTGATCGTCGCTGCCCCGGTCCCCCTCGTCGTCGATGCTTCAGCCGCTCCCGCAGAGACTGCTCCGGCATCCTTTGGGACATCGTCTGCCACGGTCAGGGAAGCCAGTACAACCATCAAACTCCACAAAACAGACATTTTTTGCCGACAAGATAGCAAGCCTGTCCGAGAAAAGGCAAAAAGTCAAAATAATCGCCATAAATTTCCGCTTTTTGACTAAATTTGTAAAACATTTCAACTTTTTTTGACCTATGGACAGAATTACCCTTCACGACAAGACTTTCAAGAAATACATTCCCTACGAGACCTTCATCAAGGACATCGACCGGGTCGCCGGCGAATTGAACCGCGACTTCAGGGACAGCGGCGAGATTCCCGTCGTCATCTGCGTACTCAACGGCTCCCTTCCGTTTACCGCCGAGATTCTCCGCCGCCTGGATTTCCTCTGCGAACTTTCCAGCCTGAAGGTATCATCCTACAACGGGATGAGTACCCAGGGCGAAGTGGTCTTCAAGCAGCCGCTCACCTGTGATGTGAAGGGGCGCACGGTCATTCTCGTGGAAGACATCGTCGATTCGGGCTACACCATGGATGCCCTCACCCGCTTTTTCAAGGAACAAGGCGTGAAAGAGACCAAAATCTGCACCTTGTTTTTCAAAGAGGAGGCTTTCCGCTTCAAAGGCAAGTTCGACATTGACTACATCGCCCGTCCCATACAGAACCAGTTCATCGTCGGTTTCGGGCTGGACTACAACGAACTGGGAAGAAATCTGAAAGACATCTATATTTTGGATGAAAATCCCGCTTGATAAATTCAAAATGTTCCTTAAATTTGCATCTACGCATAGTGCTGAAAACAAAACGACCTGTATATTATGAAAATCGTACTGTCCAGTTCCCAATTTCTCGCCGGAATGATGCTTGTCTCGAAAGCGATTCCCTCGAAGACTTCCAACCCCATCCTCGAGAACTTCCTCTGCGAAGTTTCCGCTGACTCCCTGACACTCACCGCTTCGGATTCGGAAGTGACACTCAAGACCCGCGTCAGCGTGGACAGCGTCGAGGAGGAAGGACGCATCGCGATTCCCGCCAAACAGATTATGGACCTGCTCAAGGAACTGCCCGACCAGCCCATCACCGTCAGCACGATGGACGACAACAGTTTCCAGTGCCTCTGGAACAGCGGCAACTCCATCCTGCCCTATGTCAGCGCAGACGATTTTCCCGCCGTGGCCCGGCCGGACGAGAGCGCCATCCATATCTCCATGAGCGCCGCCACACTGATCGAGGGCATCTCAGGCACGGTCTATGCGACTTCCGACGATGACATCCGTCCGGTCCTGAGCGCGATATTGTTCGACATCGACACGGACCGCACCACGCTGGTGGCATCGGACACGCACAAATTGATCTGTTACACGACTTCCGATGTCACGGCCCGGGAGAAAGCCTCTTTCATCCTGCACAAGAAGCCCGCGAACATCCTCAAGAGCATCGTCAAGGATGAAGATGTGGATATCGCCTTCGACGGCAAAATTGCCTCCTTCCAGTTCGGTGCGTCATCGGCGACCTGCCAGTTGATGGTGGGCAAGTACCCCAACTACCGCAATGTCATCCCGACGAACAACTCCAGCATCCTGAAGATTGACCGGGCCCTGCTTCTCAATACGGTCCGCCGCGTCTCCGTCTGCGCCAACAAGGCTTCCAACCACATCCGCATGGATCTCGGCGAGGGATTCATCGAGATTACGGCCCAGGATACCGGTTTCAACACCAAGGCTTTCGAGCACATCAACTGCAATTACGAGGGAGACGAACTGTCCATCGGTTTCAAATCCACCTTCCTCGTCGAGATTCTGTCCAACATGAGCTGCAACGAGGTGGAAATCCGCTTCGCCGATGCACGCAAGGCTGCGCTGATCAAACCTGTGGACGAGGAGATGGACAAAGAGAAAACCACGGGCATCCTGATGCCCATCATGTTCTGATGGAAATCAAACTGAAAAGGCCCCTGTTGTTTTTCGACATCGAAAGCACAGGACTGGACATCATTTCAGACAGCATCATAGAACTGAGTTTCGTCAAGATATTCCCTTCCGGAGAGCAGCGCATCCAGACTTGGAGAGTCTGCCCGTGGGATTACGAAAAAAAGATGCAGCGTCCCATCACGCCGGGAGCCGCCCGGGTCCACGGCATCCAGGACGAAGAGTTGAAAGACTGTCCCCGCTTCTTCGAACTGGCGCCGGAGATCTGCTCCTGGCTGGCCGATTGCGACCTGGCCGGCTACAATTCCAACAAATTTGACCTGCCGATGCTGGCAGAAGAACTGGAGCGGGCCTATATCTACAAAAAGACAGCCGTCCCCATCGACCT
>CAMNQO010000141.1 GCA_946549475.1 uncultured Bacteroidales bacterium | reverse complement strand
CGCGATGGTGGCGGTCAAAAGCGGTTCCAGCTGGTCGGCCCGCAAGGTCAACAAATGGCAGGTCACCACCGGCAAGGGCCTGCTGCGCCTGACCAATGCCAGCGCCTCCCTTTCCTATGCCATTTCCGGCGACGGCAAGAGCAGCGGCGACGAAGGCAAGAAGAATGTGCAGGGCGCGGCGGACGCCTACACGCGCATCTATTATCACCCCGTGACCGGCGAATACATTCCGGGCGGCTGGCTGTACTATGTCAACACCGCCGCTCCCTGGTCCGTCAATTTCAACTACAGCTTCTCCCTGAGCCGGTCCTATCAGTGCGACGCTTCGGGCAACATCGTCACCAAGAACAATTTTACCCAGACCCTCGGCGTGTCGGGCAATGTCAAACTGACGCCGCACCTGTCCATCAACGCATCGACAGGATTCGACCTGATGGCCCTGAAACTGACCACCTCCCAGATATCGGCCACCTACGACCTGCACTGCTTCAACATCTCCTTCTCCTGGGTTCCGTTCGGCACCTGGCAGAGCTGGTCCTTTACCATCCGGGCCAACGCCGCCGCCCTCTCCGACCTCCTTAAATATAAAAAGAGCAGCAGTTACTGGGACAAATAATTTGTTTTGGATTTTTTTTGAAAAGCGCTTATATTTGCGCCCCGTTATGAATACGACAAACAACGGGCTGCACGAAGCGTGCGGGGTCTTTGGCATCTACGGGGTCGAGCATGCCGCCAATCTGATTTATTATGGACTGCACGCCCTCCAGCACCGGGGGCAGGAAGGCTGCGGCATCGTCACCTGCGGTGAAGACGGCGGGCTCCGGCGCATCAAGGGAGAAGGACTCGTCCAGGAGGTTTTCAGCGAAGAGAAACTCGCCTCCCTGCCGGGCAGCCGGGGTATCGGCCATGTGCGTTATTCCACGACGGGAGGGAGTTGCATTGAAAATGTGCAGCCTTTCCTGTTCCGGCACGAGACCGGTGATTTCGCCCTTGCCCACAACGGGAACATCGTCAACTCCGCCCTGCTGCGCCATTATCTGGAACGGAAGGGGTCGCTTTTCCAGTCTTCTTCGGACAGCGAGATTCTGGCGCACCTGATCCGCAAGGACACGCTTCAGCGGCATCGTCCGCGTATCGAGGCCATCCACGAAGCGCTCAATATGATGGAAGGCGCTTTTGCTTTCCTTATTATGACGCGCAAGCGCATCTATGCCTGCCGCGACAAGCACGGACTGCGGCCGCTGTCCATCGGCATGCTGGACGGAGGTTATGTCGTCAGCAGCGAGACCTGCGCGTTGGACGCCATCGGGGCGACTTTCCTGCGGGATGTTGAGCCGGGAGAAATCGTCACCATCGACCACCATGGCCTGCGTTCGAGCCACTATTCGGACTACCGCCATCATTTCATGTGCGCGATGGAATATGTCTATTTCGCCCGTCCGGACAGCGACATCGAAGGCTGCAATGTACATGCCTTCCGCAAGGAAACAGGACGCCTGCTCTGGAAGGAAGCACCGTGCGGGGCCGATATTGTCGTAGGCGTACCGGATTCGAGCCTGAGCGCCGCGATGGGGTATGCCGAGGCGGGCGGCATCCCCTACGAAATGGGACTTATCAAGAATAAATATGTCGGCAGGACCTTCATCCAGCCGTCGCAGGCCCTGCGGGAAAAAGGCGTTCGGATGAAACTCTCCGCCGTCAAGGGCATCGTGGGCGGCAAGCGGGTCGTCCTCATCGACGACTCCATCGTACGCGGCACGACCTCCCGCCGCATCGTCAGGATGTTGCGGGAGGCGGGCGCCGTCGAAGTGCACCTGCGCATCGCCAGCCCCCGGATCACCAGTCCCTGTTTCTATGGGGTGGATATGTCCACCTATGACGAACTGCTGTGCGCCCGCCACAAAGACCTTGCGGACATCTGCGGCCATCTCGGTGCGGACTCCGTCGCCTTTCTTTCCGAAGAGGCCTTGTTTGGGGCCGGACGCCGCTGCGAACTGTGCCTGGCATGCTTCAACGGGCAATATCCCACCAGTGTCTATCAAAGAATCGAGGATGTGAACAAAGAAAATCTGTGATTTTTTGAATAAAAATTGCAAAAAAATTTGTTTGCATTAAAATTTTGTTTAACTTTGCGTCCCGGAATGTGGAGAAAATGACACCGAAATTTCTCATATCGAGTCTTGTGACTTCCGGGTCCAGCAACTGGCAGAATAATAAAAAATCCCAGAACCAGAATAATCTGGCTCTCCTTTTTTCGTGCCTGTTTTCCACCAGTCATTTGCGGGTGCTATGAGAAAGAGAAAGATAAGTTGAACATATTACAAACCATAAGGCTGGTCAGCACGACCAGCCTTTTTTTTGAACTATAGCGTTATGTGTGGATTTGCAGCCATTATCAACAGCCGCTGCGGGCAGAAAGAAACCCGCGAAAAAGCGCTCCGCATGTCTTCCCGCCTGCGGCACAGGGGACCGGACTGGAGCGGAATCTATAGCAGCGAGAGATGTACGCTCGTGCACGAACGGCTCGCCATCGTCGATCCGCTTTCGGGCGGACAACCGCTCTACTCCCCCGACCGGAAAACCGTCCTGGCCGTCAACGGCGAGATTTACAACCATCGCAGCATCCGTGCGCATTATGAGGGGCGCTATGCCTTTTCTACCGGCTCCGACTGTGAGGTGATCCTGGCGCTCTACCGGGACAAGGGAGCGGATTTTCTCGAGGAACTCAGCGGCATCTTTGCCTTCGCCCTCTATGATGAAAGGGACGGAAGTTACCTGATTGCCCGCGACCCGGTCGGCGTGATTCCGCTGTATATCGGCTACGATGAAGACGGGACCGTGTATGTGGCCAGTGAACTCAAGGCGCTGGAAGGATTCTGTGAGCGCTATGAGAGTTTTCCTCCCGGTCATCTGCTCGACAGCCACGAGGGGAAAATCCGCCGCTGGTACGCCCGGGACTGGTTTGCTTACGATGCCGGCCGTACGGAAATGTCCGCGCAGGAAGCCTCTGCGCAGATCCGTCAGGCCTTGGAGGCGGCCGTCAGGCGGCAGATGATGAGCGATGTCCCCTATGGCGTCCTGCTGTCGGGCGGACTGGACAGTTCGGTCATTTCCGCCATCGTCGCCAAGTTTGCCAAGCACCGCATCGAAACGGATGGAGCCAGTCCGGCCTGGTGGCCCCGGCTGCATTCCTTTGCCATCGGCCTGGAAGGCGCGCCCGACCTGGAGAAGGCCCGCCAGGTCGCCGAATACCTGGGCACGGTACACCACGAAGTCCATTACACCCTCCAGGAGGGGCAGGATGCGCTCCGGGATGTTATTTACCACATCGAAACTTACGATGTGACCACCGTCAGGGCCAGCACCCCGATGTATCTGCTCGCCCGATTCATCAAGAGCATGGGCATCAAGATGGTCCTGAGCGGAGAAGGTTCCGACGAGATATTCGGCGGCTATCTGTACTTCCACAAAGCACCGGATGCACGGGCTTTCCACGAAGAGACGGTCCGCAAACTCGGCAAATTGCACCTGTATGACTGCCTGCGGGCCAACAAATCCCTTGCAGCCTGGGGTGTGGAAGGCCGCGTCCCCTTCCTGGACAAGGAATTTCTCGATACGGCCATGCGCCTGTCTCCCGCGCTGAAGATGTGCCCGGGCGACAAGATTGAAAAAGCCGTGCTCCGCGAAGCCTTCCGCGATATGCTGCCGGAGGACATCGTATGGCGGCAGAAAGAGCAGTTCAGCGACGGGGTCGGCTACGGCTGGATTGATTCGCTCAAGGCCCTGGCCGCGCGGGAAGTGAGCGACTCGATGATGGAGCACGCCGCCCGGCGCTTCCCGGTACACACCCCGATGAACAAGGAAGAATATTATTACCGCAGCATCTTTGAAGAACTCTTTCCCAGCCACAGCGCCGCCCTGAGCGTCCCCAGCGTCCCGAGTGTCGCCTGTTCCAGCGCGGAAGCCCTCTCGTGGGACAAGTCTTTCCAGGGAATGAACGACCCCAGCGGCCGGGCGGTAAAAGATGTCCACCACTCTGCATTGAAATAGTTTAACCCTTTAAATACTTAATTCTTATGAGCAATTTGAGATTTGACGTCGTCCAAGACGCCTTCAAGAAAAAAGCGGTCGCGATACAAACGCCCGCAGAGAGACCTTCCGAGTATTTCGGCAGCCTGGTGTTCGGCAGGGACAATATGCGCAAGTATCTGGACGCAGCGACTTTCCATCATCTGACGGACTGCATCGACAAGGGCGAAGCCCTGGATGCCGACACCGCCGACAAAGTCGCCGCCGGGATGAAAGCCTGGGCGATGGAGCACGGCGCCACCCATGTCACGCACTGGTTCCAGCCCCTGACCGAAGGCACGGCCGAGAAGCACGACTCCTTCATGGACTACGACGGCAAGGGCGGCATGATCGAGACCTTTACCGGCAAATCCCTCGTCCAGCAGGAGCCGGATGCCTCGTCCTTCCCCAGCGGCGGCATCCGCGCCACCTTCGAGGCCCGGGGCTATACGGCCTGGGACCCCACCTCCCCCGTCTTCATCCAGGACGACACCCTCTGCATCCCCACGGTGTTCA
>CAMNQO010000140.1 GCA_946549475.1 uncultured Bacteroidales bacterium | reverse complement strand
ACCGTACCCTGTGCGCGTGCGGAAAGGAGACTGCATACGAGCAGCAGCGCAGGCAGGAAGACTTGAAAGGTTCTGTGCATGACGGTTTATCGCTTGTAACGGGTTACGGAATAGCTTTCGGTGTCGAAGACCTTGGGACGCTCCATCGTCTCGGTATAGACATTGCCGAAGCGGTCGGTCACCTTGATGACCAGCGTGGAGGTGGCGCTTGAGGCCCGGACTTTGAACAAATGCTTGTTGGCATCGGTCGGGAAAGACAGGCTCGCGTTCTTGTTGAGCCGCTTGGCCGTATAGGCAATCAGGTGCAGCGGGTCGCTTTCGGTCACCCGCGTCACATCCAGGGGCTTCTCTCCCTCCGTGACCTCCACGGTCCAGGAAGGGTCCCAGTTCCAGATGTTGATATAGACTTCGTTGTCGGAGCTGGCTTCCTTCCAGATACTGGTATAGCTGTCAAACACCTTCTTGTTGTCATCCGTCGCGGAGACCGTGTAGGTGTCGGCCGTGAGGTGGATGCAGTTGCGGTCGTAAGTGCGGAACTGGAAATCCGTGGGGAAGCCGGTGCCCTTGTATTGCCATTTGAACTCCTTGCCGTCGATGTCCAGGATGGTGTAACCGCCCGGAGCGCCGTCCTTGCCGATATTCACGCCCGGCGTCTCATAGCCGCTCCACCACCAGGTCCCGCAGACGGCGCCGGCATTGTGCTCGAAGAGATGGTCCGTGGAGAGCTTGTCCACATTGTACATCACATGGGAGTGTCCCGTGAACAGCTGCACCTGATCGTAGGTCTTCAGCAGAGCCATCAGCTCCGTATAACTGGACTGGTCGTACCAGTAGTGGCGGTTTCCGTCGTCTCCATGGAGCTGGGCATGCATTGCAATCAGTAGCGGGGTGCCCTTGTCCACGTACTGGAGGTCTTTGGCGAGCCAGGCGACGATTTCGCTGACCAGCCGGTTGTCGTACTCGTGCTTGTAGCAGGCGTTGCCCTTGCTGTCCTTTTCCGCCGTTTGCTGTTTGGTGCAGTCAATGTCGTCCATCACGATGCAGTGGACCTGGCCGATGTTGAAAGAATAATAGGTCGGCGCGATGAGCGACTTGAACTCCCGGACGGTGTCGAAGTCGCCGGGGTAGTAGATGCTATGGTCGTGGTTGCCGACGGTCTGCCAGATCGTCAGGCCCTTGATATTGTTGATGTCCTGCAGGTATTCCGCGAAGCCGTAGGTGTTGACTTTCCAGTAGGTGTTCCAGGCCAGGTCTCCCAGCGTGAGCCCGTAGATTCTGCGGCCGGCGCGCGTGGGCAGATAAGCATTGACGTCGTCGATGAAATCCTTGAACTGCTTGCGGTCTTCGGTGCGGCGGGCCAGATGGATGTCGCCCATCACCAGGATGGTGCTGTTGTCCTGCCCCTCGGCCGGGACCAGGGAGAAGTCCGCCCGCTCCGCCGTCTCTTTGGATGCGGTTAGTTGGCGGTGGATGCGCGGCAGGACGCCGTCGGTCAGCGGCTCGTAGCCCGAAGGGACGGAGACGAAGACATAGCCGTGCTTCTTCTGGGACTGGAGGCGGTAGATGCCGTTCTCATCGGTGCGGGTCACTTCGATGCCGTCGGAGACGACCACGCCGGACAGTCCCTTGCCCTGGCTGGCCACCTGACCGTACACATTGCAACCTTGCGGGTCGATGTCGATGCCGTTGTGGACGACCAACTGCGTCCAACCGATGTCCCGCGAGCGGTCACCGCGCACGATGTGGACGCGGTAGTTCCCGCTGAACAGCGAGGGGTCGAGCGTAAAGGTGAAGCGCTTGGCTTCGACGGAGGTGATGGGCATCCGGCAGGTCTGCCCGCCGACAAATTCCACCTCGTCCGTCGCAGCGGGACCGTGCTTGCCGAGAATCTGCAATTCGACCGTCTCGCCGGCATAGTGCTCGAGATATTCCGGCAGGATGATGCCGGATACGTTGAAGTCTTCAGAAATAGTGGGTTCCGCTTTTCGGGAACAGGCTGTGAAAGCCAGAAACAAGAGGAGGGCCGGAAAGATCCGGGTCAGCATTTTACCCGATGGGGGGGGGTGCTATGTACATCATCTTATCGTTTTTTCATAGAATTTTATCTTACAAAGATAAAAATAATTTTAATTCTTTACCATATCTTTGTGCTGTTCAAAACAATATAAACAAACATCCGGAGGTGCCTTGGACTGTGGATGAGCCCGAAGACATCCTCCGGATGAAGGCGTGCGGTGTGGATGCGGAACTCTTATTCCGCTTCGAGGTAGAAGATGGCGCTGTCGTAACAATGATAGAGGCGGGGATTGAAACCGCCGTTCATCAGGAAGTCTCCGGTGAAACTGTCTCCGTTCCCCCACCAGCAGGATTTGTCCACATTGAGTTCGCGCACTTTGTAGCGAAGGTCGGGATTGAGACCGTCCAGCCTGAGGGTACGGAAAATCTCGCGGCTCTCGTAACTGAGGTTGAAGCCATAGACGACGGCGCGGCGCTTGTCCTGCGAGACATACATCAGGGCATAGCGGTCCTCGTCGGGTGCAACGAGCCGGTAAAGGTCGCCGTTGAAGACCAGATCGCGGTACTGCTTGTAGGACCGGATGCAGCGGTCGGCGAAGGCCCGCTCTTCCGCTGTCAGGTTTTTGGGCTGAAGTTCCATGCCCAGACGGCCCGTACAGGCCATGTCGAAGCGGAATTTGAGCGGCGTGACGGCTTTGGTCTGGTGGTTCGGAACGGCGGACACATGGCAGCCCATGACGCTTGCGGGATAGATCAGGCTGGTGCCATACTGGATGGCCGCCCGGCTGATGGCGTCCGTATTGTCGCTGGTCCAGACCTCGTTGTGGTAAGCGAGTTGGCCATAGTCCACGCGGCTGCCGCCGGAAGAGCAGCACTGGATAAGCACCTCGGGATATTTTTCGCGGATGCGCCGGAGTACCTTGTAGTAGCCCTGCACATATTCGACGAAGAAGTGGTCCTGATTGTTCTGCCAGTCGCTGCCGAAGGAGTTGACGACGCGGTTGCAGTCCCATTTGATGTAGTCAATCTTGTCGGAGAGTTGCATTGTGCGGTCAAAGACACCGAAGACGAAGTCCTGCACGGCCGGGTTGCTCAGGTCCAGCAGCCACTGGTTGCGGCCCGTATAGATTTCACGCCCCGGGCTGCGTACCACCCAGTCGGGATGTGCATTGGCGAGGTTGCTCTTGGGGTTGACCATTTCGGGCTCGATCCAGATGCCGAACTTCAGCCCTTTGTCGTGTGCATGGGAGGCGATGTAGTCGATGCCTTCCGGAAGTTTGGCGGTGTTGAGTTCCCAGTCGCCCAGACCGGCCTTGTCGTTGTCACGGGCATATTCGCCGTTGCCGAACCAGCCGTCATCCAGCACAAACATTTCCAGACCCATTCCGGCCGCATCGTCAATCATGTCGGTCAGGGTCTTGGCGTTGAAGTTGAAGTAGGCGCCTTCCCAACTGTTGAGCAGGGTGGGATTGATTTTGCCTCCGCCATAGACGCCCCCTTTGCGGGCCCAGGCGTGGAGGTTGCGGGAGGCCTGCCCTGCACCGTTGCCGGACCAGGTCCAGATCATGTCCGGTGTGACGAATGTGTCGCCGCCGGCGAGTTTGTAGGAAGAGGCGAAGGGATTGATGCCGGCGCTGATGTTGAGCCGGCTGATGGTGCGGTCAAAGCAGAGTTTGAAATTGCCGGACCAGGCCAGGGCACCCGCGATGACCTCGCCGTAGCGTTCGCTGTATTGGTCGGTGTCGAGACTGAGCAGGAAGGCGGGGTTGTTGAGTTTGGAGGCGGACACGCCGATGCGGGTCTCGATGACTTTCTTGTCGTAGCCCAACGCTTCGTGCGCCACATTCATCTCATCGCCCCAGTGTCCCCAGAAGTGCGTGAGGAGGTATTTGTCCGCTATGACGGGCATGAAGGAGGACGCGTACTCGATGAGTTCGACCGGTTTTTTGCCGCCGTTGGTGATTTCGCTGTGGCTGACGATGACATTTTCCTTCTGCCAGGCCTGGTACACGAGGGTGACTTCCAGTGCGGTGACATAATCTTTGAGGAAAATCTTCGTCGTGGTGACGCCGTCCTGCCCGGACACCTCGTGTCCCGTATAGTACAGTTCGGTGTTGTGGTAGCCGTCCGCGTATTTTACATGCAGGGCGGGCTCATTGTAGTAGCGGCCGCCGACCGTCGGAAAAGCCATCGCCGCGTCGCCATACTTTTCAACCCCGTTACGGGTGCGGGAGCCGGAAAACTCCAGGAACTGCTCCGGACCGGCTATCTTTTTCCCGAAATGATGGCTGCGCAAGATACCGGCCTTGTCCACATTGAAAAGCCACTGGATGCCGTCCGTCTCGACGGGGATGACCCGGGCCTGGACCTCAGGGATGGCGACGACCGTGTGGTTGTCTTTCTTTTTGTTTTTGGGGGCGGAATGGCCCGTTGCCGGGAGCAGCAGAAATGTCGCCGCTAAAAGCAAAAGATGTCGTTTCATCATCGGAGGAGATTACAGATTGTCTTTTTCGATGTCTTTGAAATAACGCCAGGTGTTGACCTTCAGTTCGCCGGCGGCCAGTTCGTCGCAGACGATGAT
>CAMNQO010000139.1 GCA_946549475.1 uncultured Bacteroidales bacterium | reverse complement strand
GTCGAGACACGCACCATCGGAGGCGCGATGTCGGGGTACTGTTCGACCGGCAGGGTTGACATACAGATGAAACCCACCAGCGCGATGACGATGGAGATGGCGCACGCCATCACATATCTGTCGATGAATAGATTGTTTTTCATAATCGTAAGGACTCAATCAATAGAGCACACGTTGTCCTTCCTGTACATTGTTCGACCCGACGGTCACGATCCGGTCGCCGACATTCAGGCCCTTCGTCACAATGAAATCCTGCCCGTTGCCGGCATCCATATAGGAAACGGTCACGGCGGTTGCCGTGCTGTCGGCCTGCACCTTATAGACCAGAGCCTTGTCCTGCAGCCGTACCACGGACGTCTGCGGAATCACCATGACATTTTTCTCGGGCGAAGGCAGGACCACCGTCCCCTGGGTCCCCGAAAACAGTTTCCCGTCAGGATTCGGGAAGGTAGCCTTGCAGGCAATCGTACCCGTAGTGGCACTCACCAGGCCGGTAGCGCTGTTGATACGGCCTTTATGCTCATACTCCGTTCCGTTTTTCATCACGAAAGAGACTTCGGGCAACATCTTCAGTGCTTCGGACATATTACCTTTGAAACCGTATGCGATAGCCTCCTCCAGGACAGACTCCGGCAAGGAGAATTCCGCATCCATATTGGAATTGTCGCTCACAATGGTCAGGCTGGATGAAGGGGAAACCTGATCGCCGGCCCGCACATTAATCTCTCCCGTAACACCCGTCACGGGCGAAGTGATGGTACAGAAACTGAGATTCACTTTGGCGCGGTTTACCGAAGCCTTCGCCTGGGCCACGGCAGCCTGCGCACTCTTATAGGCGTTCTCCGAATTGTCGAGCATATAGCGGCTGACAATCTTTTTCTCAAACAGGTTCTTGTTGGATTCATACTCCAGCTTCGCCGAATTTTCCGAAGCCAGCGCGGCTTGCAGATTGGCCTGGGCAACATCCAGGTCCAATTGCGCATTGCGGGAGTCGATGACGAAAAGCACATCGCCGGCTTTCACCTGCTGTCCCTCGCTGACCGCAATCTGCATCAGCTGCCCGCTCACCTGCGGCATAATCGTAACGTCCGCCTGTCCTTTCAGTTTCGCACTGAATTTGATAGGCACGACAATGTCCTGCTTCTCGACGGTCATCGTCTCATAGGACGTAAGCACCTCCTGGGGTATGTTGAGGCCGCAGGACGACAGTCCGCAGGTCATCAGGCCCAGCAGAAAAATCGATTCGATGGAATGTTTTTTCATTGCGTTGTTATGGATTTATTGATACTACTTTCATCAAAAAGGAGTGAAATACGCTCACCCTCAAAATCCTGCAAATTTAATGAATTTCCAGGCTCTTTTCAAAAAAAAGGATTATTTTTGCAAAAATATCTGATGCGCAAACTCTTTCTGGTCGTCCCTTGCTTCAATGAAGCCGAGATGCTTCCGCTGTCCGTGCCCCGGATGCTGGAAGTGCTTGACGATGTGGAGTCCGAATACGGGAATGAACTGGATACCTCCCTCATCCTGGCCAACGACGGGAGTACGGATGACACCCGGAAAGTCATCGGGACATTCAGGGACAGACGGGTCCGACATCTTCCCCTGGCACATTCCGGTCAGCAAGGAGCCCTTCTCGGCGGCCTCGGCGCCGCCTTGGAGCAAGGAGCGGATGCCGTCATCACCCTCGACGCCGACCTGCAGGACGACCCGGCCGCCATCCCGGAAATGGTCAAGAAATGGCTGCAAGGCAAAGAAGTGGTGTACGGCGTACGCAAATCCCGGGGCAACGACTCCCCCTTCAAGAGGACCAGCGCCCGCCTTTTCTATGCGCTGATGCATCTGGCCGACCGCCGCCACATCATCGACCACGCCGAATTCAGGCTGATGGACCGTCGCTGCGTGGAAAGACTCTTGGAGACAGCCACGCCCCGGGGCGACATTATCCGCAACATCGTCCCGACACTGGGCTTCGGCTCCGACATCGTGTATTACACCCGGAGAGAACGCAGCGCAGGGGAAAGCAAATACAGTTTGCTTAAGATGCTGGCGCTGAGTTGGAAGGGACTCGCTTCGCAAGCGCCTTTCTGGATGCTGCTCGCCGGCCTGTTTACCGTCATCGCCTTTTTCCTGACCTCCGTCGACTCCCCTTTGCACGACAATATGGTCGCACACAACGACTACATCCGTCACGACTCGGCCTGGTACTTTATGGGCGGCAAGGCCTGGATGAACGGGATGATTCCCTACGCTGATTTCGCAGATTCCAAAGGTCCCCTGCTCTGGCTCTTTTATGCGCTGGCCTACCTCATCTCGCCCCGATCCTGGCTCGGGGTGTTTTGGATCAACGCCATCGCCTATGCAGCCACATCGGCCATCCTTTTCCGGGTAAGCCTGCTGCTCACCAGTTCTCCGACAAAATCATTTCTCACCGGCCTCCTGCTTAACGCCGTCTATTTCATCCCCCTGCTCATTTTCGACGACAAATCGGAAGCCCTCGCACTCCCCTTCGTAGCGCTGTCCCTGCTGATGGCCTGCCAGTCCTTATGGGGCAAAGGCGGCAGTTTCTTCGGGTGGGGCTTCGCGTTCGGGGCCGTACTCCTTATCAAATATAGCATTGCGGCGATGACGGTCATCTTCCTTGTCGCTATGCTTGTTTCCCTGAAAACGTGGAAATCCTTTTTCAAGGCCGTCGGCGCGACGCTGGCCGGCTTTGCCGCCATCGCCGGACCGATACTATGCTACCTCCTGTGGGTGGGAGCCGCTGATGAGTTTATCAACGAATACTTCATCACGACCTTCACGACCATCAACAACATCGTGGGGGCCCACGACAGAGGCGAGTTCCTGCGCTATGAGATGATTGGCTATCTGTCTTTGGCGATAGCCGGAGCCATCACAGCCATTTTCGCCCTCGACAAGGCGGAATGGTTCCCGCCTGCAGCGTTGGCCTGGTTTTTACTCTTTCTGTCAAGATATTCCAGAACCTATTATTATATCCCGGTCAACGCCCTGATGGTGTTTACGATGTTCGGGATTCTACGCTGTTTCGACAAAGACTTCGGTTGGAAACGCTTTGTTTTCGGGCCGATCCTCCTGGGTGCCATCGTTTTTCTGGGCATATCCAACCAGTGGACCTATAAAAGCGATTATCTCAACGGGCGAGACAGGAACATCCATCGCGAAAGGGCAAAAGAGTTTATCGAACTCGTTGCCCGCGAGCGTCATCCCCGCGTGTTATACTGGGGCTGCGGCGACCACGGTTACGGCATCAAAGCCGAAGACCTGCCGGCCTGCAAGTACTGGGCGCTTCAGGCGGGATGCACGCAAGCGATGCTCGACAATCAAGAGAATGCCGTCAAGAACCAACTGGCTGACTTTGTGTTTGTCAACAGTTATGACTGGGGACGCCTGAAAAAATTGAAAGAGTACGGGTATCATCCCTGCCCCAAGCCGAGATACGGGACCTATCGGGCATTCAGCAAAAAAGACTATTCATTGCCGGAAAAGCCCATTGAAAATAAGGTTATTTAGAGGCTAACGAGCAGGATTGTAATCGTAATATTCCACCACCTCGAACGCCTGCTGCAAAAGATTGCCATAAGCATCCCTGGCATAAACCGTGGCGGAACCCGTAGAGACGGGCCTGATTTTGGCGATGCTTCCCCGGGCGGCATTGCCTTCCTCCAAGATGACGGAGCCTGCTTCCTCGACGAAAACGAGAACGCCATTGGGCTCAACCGCCCAAGTCACCTCGCCAGTATAAGGCTTGTAATCACGGTATGAACCGACCACCAGAGGAACCTCTTGTTCCCTTCCCATTTGGTTGTCGTATATCGGCCGCCAGATATTGCAATCCAGAATACCCGCTCCGAAAGCGACAAAACCGTCTGTACCGGAGCCTATGCCCGCTGCAAAGGAGGCTCTTGAGGAAGAGGAAGAGGAATTACCATATCCTTGCGAAGAGGAATTACCATACCCTTGCGAAGAGGAATTACCATATCCTTGCGAAGAGGAATTACCATATCCTTGCGAAGAGGAATTACCATACCCTTGCGAAGAAGAATTACCATATCCTTGCGAAGAGGAATTACCATACCCGGAAGAGGGAGAAGGGGCCGGGTCTGAGGATGAGGACGGTAACAAAGGCACGTGTTCGTTGGGATCCGCACAACTGATGACGATAATCCCGGAGAAAACGATGATAGAAAGGACAGTAATGATAAATTTCCTCATATACGGCTATGGGCTACAACGCGGATAACGATTGCAAATTTAAGTGTAAAATGAGAGATAAACAAATTATTATCATTATTTTTCGTATTTTTGACATCGAAACCGTAAAAACATGAAAGAAAAAACTATTAACATATTGTTCATTATCGCCGTACTGGCCTTGTCCCTGATGGCGAGAATCGAGTTGCTCCCCATAAAATCAGGCGATTGGTATTGCAGCCTGTCCGTCTGGATGGGCAAAATTCAGGAACTTGGAGCCTGGAATTCCCTGGGCGTCCGCGTATCCGACTACACCTCGTCCTATATGTACCTTTTGTGCCTGATTTCAGGTTTCAGCAACTCCCTCTATGCCATCAAGATTGCCTCGATT
>CAMNQO010000138.1 GCA_946549475.1 uncultured Bacteroidales bacterium | reverse complement strand
AAACAGGTTCGCCTGGAAAGCCTGGGCGGCGAGCCGCTGAGCGGACAGGCGCAAATCGATTGGAACGACGGCAATCCCAGCGTAAAGATGCTCAATCCCAGCCCCAGCGTCACCCTCAACGGAAACTTCGAGAACGGCAAGACCTACTATTTCGTCATCTTCCCGGGAACTTTCGCCAGCGGTCTTAAGATGACCTTCTTCAAGGACGGCTACAAGGCATCCTTGAGCAACGGCAAGGCACTGACCATCGCACGCAACGGCAACAAGTCCATCGGCACCATCAAGGAGTCGCAACTGTCGGCCAAATGGGTAGCCAACGACAGTTTCACTCCCGGCACCAAAGTCTATATCGCCGGCGAAGGAACGGAAGCCGGTCAGCAACTGACTTATACGGCAGCCAGCGGTTATCTGGACTATACCCAGGACAACAGCGGGGACATCGATGCATTCTCCGGACAGACTTACAATTATGAGATTTTCACCCGGATCCAAGGCGGTCAGACCTTCTGGCTGCGCAGCGAAGACGGGCGCTACTTCACGCTGAACGGGGATCTGAACACCGTCGGCGAAATCACTTCTCCGGAAAATGCCGCAGGTACCGTTCCCAGTACCGGCATCTACCGTATCCGGGTCAACCTCCCCTCCGGAAATGCCTATGTTTCGGAAGTGACCCATCTGCAATACTACCATTGCTGGGCACCCGCCAATCGCTTTTATCTGGACTACGCCGGGAAAGGTGTCTGGGTCAAGAAAAATATGTCCATTATCCGTCAGTGCGGGCCGGGTTCGTCCAGTTACGACAACCGCTACAAATTTGAGCTTACCATCGGCGGAAACAGCCAGCAATATGGTACGCGTTATGCGACCGATTCCTCGCCCGCTGCCGGCAGTCCGGCCACATACTGGTATCTGCAACCTTGCAAATCCACACAATGGAACTCCAAGTTCAAGTTCCCCAACTGGTTGGTGGACGACAGCAATGACGGGCGCTATGTCGCCGACCTGTATGTGTTCCTGAATGAAGACAAGGGGCACTACACCCACGCATTCATCAACGAACGCGACAACCAGTCCCTGCCCGACCTGACAGCCGGCGAAGAAGTCTTTGTCGGCGGAAGTGAGGAGGCCGGACAGGCGATGGTCTATGTGGGAGCGGACGGCTGGTACAACACCACCGGCTTCTCCGGCTCGGACGACTATGTCGGAGACGCTTCCGGCCTGGACCCCAATACCTACGACACTTACGACTATGAAGTGTTCACGAAACTGAACGAAGGGGAAAAACTCTGGTTCTACACGGAAAGCGGAAAGCATTTTGCGCCGAACAGTTCGGGAACGGCCCTTGACAAAATCGCCGCCCCCGCTTCCGCCGTCTGGACGGCGCCCGCTACGGGTGTCTGGCGCATCCGGGCCAATTTTGCCAAAGGTGAGAGCAGATACCAATGCAGCATCCGCCGCATCGGCGAAGTGCGGGCCGTCATCAATTTCTACCACAGCACGGGTTATACACTCTCCTATGCCGGAAAAGGCAAATGGAAAAGCGAATCCCAGCCTATCTTCTGGAAAGAGGGGGTGGGCTGGGACAAATGCCTGCACCGCTATAAATTCAAGTTCACCTTTGACAAGAAGGAAGACGGAACGGACATCAACTACACCCAGTACTACGGCACCCTGTACAAACATGGCGCAGATCCCGCAACGGACGAGAACGAAAGCTACTGGTATCTCCAACCTTTCCAGACAGAAGGATGGCACCAGGTATTCTATTATCCTTCCTGGCTCTACGACAGCAACAACAATGGTCGCTATCATACAACGGTCACGCTGTATATGAATGCGGACAAGGGACACTACACCCATACATTCACCGAGGTAATCGATACGCAGTCCCTGCCGGAAATCGAAGCGGGCGACGAAGTGTTCATCGGCGGCTCGGCGGAAGACGGACAGACAATGAACTATATCCCCGCAGGATACTGGGGCAACAGCGGCGATGAGGGAGCCGGCGACAGCGGAGTCCTGGCCACGGAAGCGACCGACTACAATTACGAAATTTTCACCCGGCTGTCCAGCGGAGTGCCCTTCTGGTTCCACACGGAAGCCGGCGCCAAATATGCCTTGAATGCGGGCGGAACGGCGATGGTACAGCTGGCATCTTCTTCTGACGCCGCTTACAGCGTCGGTACGGACGGCATTTATCGCATCCGCACCAATTTCAAAAGCGGCAGCGTCAGCATCCATCGGATAGACTATGTACAGCTCCGGATTGCGGATCTCGGCGTACTCGGAATGACGTACGACAAAGAAGGCAGGTGGTATCTGGACAACTGCCCCTTCCTTTGGTTGAAACGCTCCTGGGCGGAATATGAGACCCGGCACAAATTCATCGTCCACTTCGCCGACATCGATGTCAGCCAGGAATACGGTACGCTGCGTCCCGCCGCAACGGACAGCGACAGCGACTTCTACGATGTCCGTCCCTACAACACGGACAACCAATGGGTAGGCTGCGTCACCTGGCCCAACAGCTTAATCGACCACCACTATTCTCCTCGCTATCTCGGAACGGTCAATCTGCAGCTCAACCAGGAAAACGGACAGCACTACCGTCACAGCATCACGCAGACGAGGGTCTTTGATTTTGCCGGGACGGTCAGCAGCCTGACCCTCAGCGGCTCCGCCGAGAGCGCCGTGATGGACGGCTACCTGGCCCGGGAAGCCACGGAAACATCAGCCGGCAGTTTCGAGAGTTTCCGCCATTTCAGCGCGGGCGATTTCTACATTCAGGACAACAACGGCCACTATCACGTACTCAACAAGGATGGTTCGACGGCCATCGTTTATAGCGGCTATCAGACCTGCGCACGCAACAACATCTCCAACGACAATGCCGGAGAATACGATTTGATGATTACTCCGGGCAGCAATACTTACTCGATGCGCCGGATTCACCGGGTCATCCTGTACTGGCATCCCTGGCGGATCAGCAACAAGACGGAGGAGATGAGCTACGAAGGGGACGGCGTCTGGAAAACGGACACATTCACCTGGTCGGCGGAAATGTTTGACGGCAGCACGGCCCAATATGATACCCGCTACCACTTCCGTATGTTCTACAATGAAGGCGGCACGGAAGGCGACCACTGGGGCGGCATCGGCGGAGGAGATATGACCTCCAACTTTATGTATGCCTACCGCTACAACTGGAACATCAACGAATGGAGCCATACCTGGAAAACGAGTCCGGACGGAGGAAGCAGCATTGACGAAAGGGCATTCGAAGGAAAGAACACCGTCTTCCGCCTGCGCCTCAACACCACCAACGCCAACGGCCACTACGACAACACCATCACGGAAATCGCCGAGTAGGGCTGCGGGCTTTCCGTTACCGCTCAAAGGGTGAAGGAAGATGTTGTTTTCCTCCGTCATCCGGGGTCGCCCCACGCAGACGGAAGGAGAGGGTGCCGCCCTGCATCAGGCGCTCCCAGGAGATGTTGAAACCGCTGACGGGCTCGCCGTTGAAGGAAACGGAAGCGATGCAGGGATATTCGGGATGGTCGGCCTCTATCGTAAGGGTTTTCCCGTTACCCAGGGTTACGCGGGCCTTGCGGAAAAGCGGGGCGGCAAAAACATAGTCTCCGCTGCCGGGACAGACCGGATAGATACCCAGGGCTGAAAGGATGTACCAGGCGGACATCTGGCCGCAGTCTTCATTGCCGCAGATACCATCGGGAGCCGGCGCATACATCGTGTCGAGCAGACGGCGTACCTCCATCTGGGAACGGCGGCTGTCTCCCAGCCAGTTGAACAGATAGGCCATGTGATGGCTGGGTTCGTTGCCGTGGGCATACTGGCCCACCATTCCCGTCATATCGGAAATGTGGCTGGCGCTGGCATCCCGCACGGAAAAGGTAAAAAGGGAATCCAAGGCCTCGTACGCCCGCTCGCGGCCGCCCATCAGTTCGAAATGTCCCTCGATGTCGTGGGGGACGAAAAAGCGGTACTGCCAGGGAAGCCCCTCCGTAAAATCGAAAGAAAAAGCCTCCGTATGGAAAGGCGTGACGAAAGAGCCGTCGCTGCGCCGTCCGCGGAAAAAGCCGGTGGAAGGGTCGTACACCGCACGGTAGCGCCGGGCGCGGGCGTCATATTCCGCGGCGATGGACTTTTTGCCGAGCGATTCGGCCATCCGGGCGATACACCAGTCGTCATAGGCAAACTCCAGGGTGCGGGAGACGGACTGCCCTTTCAGGTCGGACGGCACATAGCCGTACTGGTTGTAAACTTCCGAAGCATCGTCGCGGTTGGAAGAGACGACCATCGCCTCCAGCGCTTTCTCTCCGTCGAACGTCCGCAGTCCGCGCAGCCAGGCGTCCGCGATGACCGGAATGCTGTGGTAGCCGATCATACAGCCGGTTTCCCCGGCTCCGAGCGGCCAGACGGGCAGCCGTCCCTCCATCTCGTACATATCCAGCATAGAGTCTATCATATCCGCTACGAGTTTGTGGTTTATGAGCGTCTGGAGAGGATTCCACGCCCGGAAGGTATCCCAGAGGGAAAGCGTCGAATAGAAGTGGCCGCCGTCCTGCTGCCGGGAGAGGGTCGTCCAATGGCGGCGGTAGCGGCC
>CAMNQO010000137.1 GCA_946549475.1 uncultured Bacteroidales bacterium | reverse complement strand
AGCGCAACCGCACCTCCCCTGTCCGTCGTATGCTCTCCCTTGAAGGAACAACGGCAGCAATGCAGGGTGGATGCACCGGCGGCATTGCCCCGGACGTACAGCGAACCGCCGGCATAACCGGCGCTGGAATTGTTCTCGAAAATACAGTCTTCTATCGTCAGGAGGTTGGCGGCCCCTTCGGTGGCATAGAAGGTCCCGGCCGAGCCGTTGGAAGCGAAATTGTCCTTGCACTGACAGCGGCGGACCGTCAGCGTGGAACCGCCGTCCTGCCAGCAGACACCGCCTCCGCTGACACAGGAATTGCCCGTAAAGACACAGTCCTCGAACACGACCGCTTCCGCATCTTTGCAGCCGGCAACCCAGAGCGCGCCGCCCCGGGTCTCGGCGTGATTGTTCACGAATTGGCAGCCCGTCGCCTTGAGCGAGCCGTTGGACACCTTGACGGCTCCGCCCTGGGCGTTGGCGGCATTGTTGAAAAATTCGCAGTCCGTCAGATAACACGCAGCATTGCCGTCCACATTGAGCGCCCCTGCATTGCCCGCCACATTGTTGAAGAAACGGCAGGAAGTCGCACGAAGGACACCGCTGCCGGTCACCTGGATGCCGCCTACTGTATAGGTATTGTAGTTGTTGCAGATGTCGCAACGGTTGAGGACCAGTTCGCCGGCACTCACATAGGCGGCCGCCTGTCCTCCGCCCTCCCCTCGGGATCCGGTCAGGCCGACCCCGTCCAGGGTCACTTTCGCGTTTCCTTTGATATAAAAGATGCGGTAATCGCTCGCACCGGACAGATAGGTGTGATATTTGGCGGGATACTGGGTGTAACCGCCGTTCTTGTAACCGCCCTTCAGCGTGACGGAAAATGCGGCCGTCTCGCCGCTGATGACGGGCACGGGATTCTCAGCGGAACCAAAGGGATAGATGCCCTGCTCCAGGTGGATGACCTTGCCGTCGATCCGGGCGGCCTGCTCGGCGGTAAAATTACCGGAAGCATCGGCCAGCAGCAGGTTTTTCAAATCCTGGGCACTCATGGCATTGCCCCAGTCTTCCCCGGTAAACATACCGGCCCCCTTGACCGTCACATACAATCCTTCTTCATAGACGCCGGGGTCATCGGGCGCTTCCGGATTGACCGGCCTCTCGGGGACAAAAGTACTCCTGTTGCAAGAGACGGACGCAGAAAGCAGGACCGGCAGCATCAGCAAGCCTGCAACAATTTTTTTCAGTCTTTTCATACAGTCAATCGTTTTGATAGGCGCCCGGCCAGGCGGAAGCCGAACGGGCATGACCACGGGCATCCTCATCGAGAGCGCCTAGGGAATTGAGCCAGGCGTAGAATCCGGAATCAGCCGCCTGGATGGCCGTCTTGACATCGGCCAGCGAGGCCTTTCCCGTATCGGTGCCGCCGGAGAGCGTACCGTTCCAGGCCCAGCAACTGTCCGTCACGCCGTCACCGCCCGTCCAGGCCAGATTGCCGAAGCAGGTATTGTCTCCGGTGAAGCCTTCGGACTGTACGCCGGACACATTCAGGGTCGCGGAGCCCGTGATGGTCTTCGAAGTCATCTTGTTGGACACGAGGTTGAGGACCGGCGAATTGTCCGCCCAGAACGAGACGCAGCCCGTTTTGCTTGAGGCAATGATGTTGTTGATGAGGTAATGGGTGTTGGCTATGTTGTCAAAACGGAGCAGACACGCGCTGCCGGAAGGCGTTTCCACACCGCCCGAGCGGCGGGTCGTGCCGATGAGGGTGCAGTTGCTCATTACCAGTTTCTTCGGTTTGACATTGATCCAGGTACACTGCTGGCTGGCGGTCGTATTGGATTCCGTGCTGTAGGTGTTGTCGGCGAAAGAGCAGTTGTTCATACATACGGTGCCGGCGGTGATGAGGATGGTCGTGCCATACCGGTAAGTGATATAATTGCCGGTGAACACGCAGTTGTTGAGATAAGACACGCAGGAAGCATCCTGGAAGGAGATGGCTCCGCCCTGTTTGGCCATATTTCCGTCGAAGAAACAGTTGTCTATCTTGCACTTCATCGCCCAATCGGTCCCGTTGCCGCCCACATTGACGGCACCGCCCGTATTGGCGGAAGAAGTACCGCCGAAAGTATGGTTGCCGGTGAAGCGGCAGTCACTGATAGTAAAGTCGCCCGTACCCAGTCCGGCATCGGTCAAGTTGACGGCACCGGCCTTTCCGTAACTTTGATCGACCTTCGTCTGGTTGCCCGTGAAAGTGGCTCCGGAGATTGTACCCTTGCCGGATGTACGCAGGTCCAGACAGCCGCCGTACCCGCCCGTAGCGAAATTGTCGATAAAGCGGTTGTCGCCGCTGATATGGACCTCGGCCTTGGTCTCGTTGCCCGTCTCGGAGTCCGTCGTCACCACATTCGGTTCCTGACGGATGCGGATGGCTCCGCCGCCCGACTGACAACTGTTGGCACGGAAAACATTGCCCGTCCCGACATTGAGGACCGGTGTATTGATGGATTTGGAGCCCGTGCCCCAGATGGAGACGACACCGCCTGCCCCGCCATAGTTATCGTGGAAATTGTTGCCGGTAAGATGGGCGACAGCATTGCCGCTGAGGACCATCACGCCGCCGGCTCCGGTGGCATTGTTGTCGTTGAACTCGGCCGATGACACATTGACAGAGGCTTTGTTCTGCGCATAGACAACGGCACCGTTGACCGCTTTGTTGGCGGCATAAATACCGCCGTCGATTGTCAGCGACCCCGTATTGGTCGATACGAAGAATACGCCGCCGCGGTCGGCAGAACTGTTGCCCCGGAAAGTGCAGCCGGTGAAAGTCAGATCTCCGTTGTCAATGGCGACGGCACCGCCGGATGCGGAACTGGAGTTGCCTTCGTCCGCTGCGCTGCCGCCGAAGATGCAGTCGTTGAAAACGGCGTTGCCTTCATTGCGGGAGTAAACGGCTCCGCCCCAGCGGGAACTGTTGCCTTGGAAAGAACAACGGTTGAAGATCGCCTGTCCGCCGTCCGCCCACACGGCGCCACCGTGGCTGCCGGTCTCGCCCGTACAGAGGGTCGTATTGCCGGTGAAAGAGCAGTCGTTGACCGTCAGGCTGCCGTGCGAAACCTTGAATGCACCGCCGTTGCCGGAGACTGCCGTGGTGGAATTGCCGCTGAACACGCAGTCACTGATGACGCCCGTGGTCATCACATCCTCTCCGGTATCGACATTGAACGCCCCCGCATAGGCAGCCTGGTTGCCGCTGAAAGTACAGGAAGTTATCGTAAACTGACAGCCGTCCGTAATGTCCAGGGCCCCGCAGGTAGCCGTATTGATGTTGTCGGTAAAGATGCAGTTGCTGATAGTAAGCGAGCCGGGCGCGGCAAAGGTGATGGCGCCACGGCCGCCGGATTTGGTACGGCTGCCGCTGATGGTGAAGCCGTCAAAAGCCAGATGGATGGGATTGAGCGCCCAGAGGACGCCGGAGAGTCCGCCGCCGGAGAGGACGGTCGGATGGGACGAAGGCTCCGCCGCATCGCCGCCTTCCGCCGGATAGCCGCCGGCAAAGCGGAAATGCAGGACCTCATCGGTCACTTCGGAAAAGTCGATCTTGGGCTGGTCGCTGCCACTGTCCGGCAGGACATAGGTCCCGGCGGCCACGCGGACGGTGATGCCGTCCATCAGGGTCAGTTGTTCTTTGGTATAGCCGGCCGAATTGACCAGAAAGGCTTTGAACTCGTCCCGGCCCCAGGCATTGGCCCAGGAATGTCCGCTCTTGCTGCCGGCTCCGGCGAGCGTGACATAGCGGTTGCAGGCGACCTTGTCGAGTTCGCCCCAGGAAGCAATCCGGGCACGGGCGACTTGCAGGGCGGAAGTCAACTGAAATCCGCCGGCAGGCGCATCTCCGCGGAAGAAACGGACCGTCGCGCCGTCGGGCAGGTCCAGTCCGGGCAGGGCGGAAACATAGTAGGTTCCGGCTCCGGAAATGAGCAGGGTCAGGGTTTCCGAAGTCGAGCCGGGCGTTCCGGGGACAATTCCGTCTTCCGTGAAGGTAAAAGGCAGCGTTCCGGCCAGCGCTTCCCCGTTGTTGCCGCTGATGACGGCCTTGGTCAGCGTGGCATCGGTCACGACCAGTTTGAAAAGGGAAGAGGCATTGTAGAACTGAATGCTCCCGCCGTCCTTCGTACCGGCCGCCAGGGAGAAATTGGCTTTTTCAAAAAGTCCGTCCTGCTCCGCCGGAATGGTAATCGACAGCGCCGAACCCTCCAGTGCATACTCCGCCGTGGAAGGATAGGCCAGATAGTACTCGCTTACCTCTTCCGGAATGTCAAACTGAAGGCTGGTCGTCGTGCCGGCTTCCTTTGCCTGCGTCTCGTCGCTGCCCCCTTCATAGAGCAGTTTGATTTTGTCTCCCTGTGCCCAACTGACGATGCGCTGACTGCCTTCGCCGTCGGATATGGTCGTCTTGCTGCCCTCCACCTGTTCGGTGCTGGCTTGCAGACGGATGCGGACAAATCCCTCGGGGATTTCGGGCTGGGTTTCAGGCTCTGTCTGAGGGGTGTCCTGTTCCGGCCGGGAGGGAATCGTTTCACTGCCGACGGGCGTTTCTGTCTTGGCACAGGATAATGCGAGCAGGCCGACGGCCGCCGCCAACATCAGAGAACTAATCTTTTTCATAGCGAT
>CAMNQO010000136.1 GCA_946549475.1 uncultured Bacteroidales bacterium | reverse complement strand
TGGATGCAGTCGTTATCAAGCAGATGACCGGCGTCGAACTCTGACTACAGTTTCTTTTTACAACAACGAGTCTCTCCGAAAAAGAGCGCGAACGGACATTTTCGTTTCACGACAATGACGGCTGCGCCTCGGAAAAGCAAGTGTATTTGCTTTTCGCTCGGCTTGCACGCCATTTTTCCACGGAGTGAGCCTCCCCCTACAGAAAGAAGAGGGCGACGCCGGACATCGTGACGGCCAGGCCGAGGATTTCTTTGGGCGTGATGCGGTGGTGGTTGAAGAGCGCGTCCGGGATGACAATCATCAGCACGGGAACGAGCGCCATCAGCGTTGAAGCGATGCCTGCGGGCGCATACTGCACGGCCATCAAGGACAGGGAGACGCCCAGCACGGGTCCGAAGAGGGTCAGGAGCATCGCGTAGCGCATTCCCCGGGGATTCCCGAAGGGCCGCTTCATAATGCATCATGCTTTCCCTCTTTTATCCTTTCTTGGACTGCGGACGGATTCTGCGCCAGCGGAGGGCGAGGACGCCCCAGAAGGCTTCGCCGAGGATGCTGCCGGACATCTTGGAACTGCCTTCCTTCCGGTCCACAAAGATGATGGGCACCTCGCGGAGGCGGAAGCCCAGTTTGATGGCGGAGTACTTCATTTCTATCTGGAAGCCGTAGCCTTTCATCCTGATTTTGTCCAGCGCCAGCGTTTCCAGTACACGCCGGCTATAGCAAACAAATCCCGAAGTGCAGTCAAAAACCCGCACATTCAGGACCTTGCGCACGAACACCGATGCGAAATAACTGATGAGCACGCGGCCGATGGGCCAGTTGATGACACTGATGCCGTTGCAGTAGCGGGACCCCACGGCGAGGTCCGCACCGCCGGACGGGCTGTCTGTTCGGGCCCCGGAGGGTCCTGACGAGTCGGAGGGGGAGTCTGCCCCGCCCGTACAGGCGGCCAGCAGGCGGGCGAGGTCTTCGGGGTTGTGGGAGAAGTCGGCATCCATTTCAAAGATGTAATTGAAATCGCGCTCCAGACTCCAGGCAAAGCCTTGCAGATAAGCCGTACCCAGGCCGAGTTTGCCGCCGCGCTCCATCAGGAAAAGCCGCTCCGGAAATTCGCCTTGCAGACCTTTGACGATGGCGCCCGTGCCGTCCGGAGAGCCGTCATCGACAATCAGGATGCTGAAATCATCATATAGGGAAAACACCCGCCGGATGATCTTCTCGACGTTTTCTTTCTCGTTGTAAGTGGGGATGATGACGATACTGCGGCTCATGGATTCATGGGATTATTTGGCAGAAACCGTGTCCTCCATCAAGTGTCTGACGGCGGCTTCCAGTTGTTTGTCCTCTCCGCGGAGCAGGCTGGCAGGGTCGTTCTGTACCCGGATGTCCGGCTCAATCTGGTAATTTTCCAGTACTTGGTTTTCTTTCAAACCGACGGAAGTTACCTGCGGGATGCCGAACAACAGGCTGTCATCCACCTGATATTCCCACCAGACGGCCGTACCCGTTCCGGGCACCGGCATGCCGATGAGTTTTCCGATACCCATGGTGCGGTAGGTGTAGGGGAACATGGAGGCATCGGAGTAGTTGGCTTCGCCCATCAGTACGCAGGAGCCTTTGGTCCAGCGGTTGTAAGGCTCTTTGCCGATGTATTGTCCCCGGGGAGTGAAATGGATGTATTCTTTGCCGCTGAGCAGGATGGCCAGGTCGTCATGGAGCCAGCCGCCGCCGTTGAAGCGGGTGTCGATGACCACGGCGTCGCAGTTTTTGTATTTGCCCAGCAGACGGCTGTACACTTCGCGGAAACTCTCGGAGCGCATGGCGCGCACATGCACATAGCCGATTTTGCCGCCGGAGAGTCTTTCCACCTGCTGCTCGTTGCGGCGCACCCAGCGTTTGTAGAGCAGTTCCTGCTCGCCGGAGAGTGTCGTCAGGTAAATATCTTCCGCCTTGCGGCCTTTCTTGCTGACGCTGACGGTCATCTTGCGTCCCGCCATGGCCGTGAAATGCTTGTACCACCCTTCGCTGCGAAGGATGGGCTTGCCATCGACGGCAACGATGACATCTCCGGCTTCAATCTCGCTGTCGATGATCTTGAGCGGGGAGTCGGGGAGGATTTCGGCGATTTTCAGGCCGTCTCCCTTCCAATTTTCATCGTATATGAGACCCAGACGGGCGAAACCGTATTTGTTTCTGTAATAATAGCGGGAGCCCGTATGGGAAGCGTTCAACTCTCCCAGCATCTCGGACAGCATTTCGCTGAAATCAAAATTGTTGTTGATGTGGGGGAGGAAACGCTTGTAATTTTCATAACATCCCGGCCAATCGACGCCCGTGAAATCTTTGTCGTAAAATTTGTCGGTGACCTGTTTCCAGATATGTTCGAAGATGTATTCGCGTTCTTTTACGGTGTTGTATTCGTATTGGCCTTTGAAGGAGATGCTCTTTTTGCTTCCGGATGCGACATCGATGCGGTTGATCTTGCCGCTGTCGCCCAGGATGAAGATGTATTTCTCATCGGCGGTCGGGATGATCTCGCCGCTGGTGGCGCTGTGAGCCACTTTGAGTTCTTTGGTCTTGGTGTTCAGCACATAGAGGTCACGGCTTTTGCCGGAGTTCATCACATAGTAGAGTTTCTTGCCGTCTTTGCTGAGATAATGGTCGGCAATGTTGCCGGAATAGGGAGTCAGACGCACGGTGCGGTCCTCGAGGAAAGTGAAGTCGGGCTCGTATTTCTTTTCGGCTTTGAGCGAATCTTTCTTTTCCTTCTTCTCGGCTTTCTTGTCGCCTTCGATCAGGAATTTCTCTTCTTTTTCAAACTCTTCGCTGCGGATAAATTCATGATAGGCTTTGGCATCGAAGAACATGGCATAGATGTCGCGTTCAGCCCCCCAACTGCCGTGGCTGCGGTAGCCGGCTTTGTCGCTGCGCCAGGTCATCGCCTTGCCTCCCAGGGCAAAACGGAAACCGTCGTCGCTGTAGCCGCTCTGGGTGAGGTCTCGGATTTCTCCGCTCTCGATGTTGATGAGGGCTACATTCTCGTTGTTCCAACTTCCGTCCGCCTGCCAGTTGCACAGGATGTATTTGCTGTCCGGACTCCAGCAGAAAGACTGGTCGCCGTCAATGTACGAGTAATTGATACCCTTGTGCAGGGATTTCTCTTTTCCGCCATCCGTCTTCTTGATGACCAGTTCCGTCCGGTCGCGCAGGAAGGCCACCCATTTCCCGTCCGGAGAGACGAGCGGCTGGAAGCAGGTCTCGCCCGCCCGGGTGAAACGCTCCTCTTTGAAGGTATTGGAGAAAGTGAAGAATCGGGCATTTTTATCGGTGGGACTGCTCTTGTAAATGCTCCAGCAGCCCTCCCGTTCGGAGGCATAATAGAGCGTCTTGCCGTCGGAGGAGAAACTCAGCCCCCGCTCTTGCTGAGGGGTGTTGGTCACGCGGACCGTCCTGTCCAGTTCGACCGTCGTCACATAGATGTCCCCACGGGAAATGACCGCCACTTCTTTGCCGTCCGGGGAGATGGCCAGCGACTTGGCACCGGACTGGACCTGCGTGAGAAGGTTGGCCGAATCGCCGTTGTCCGCTTGGATGCTGACAGGCAGTCTGACGGGCTGGGCGCCCTCTTTCAGGGTGTAGAGTTCGCCATTCCAACTGAAACACAGCGTCCCGTCGTCCGCGACGGAAAGATAGCGGACAGGCGCGCCTTTGAATTGCGTCAACTGGGTCAGGTCCCCGTCCCGCCCGGCATTTGCACGATAGACATTGAGGCAGCCGTCACGCTCGCTCAAATAATAGTATTCGCGGCCGGAGGGGCCCCAGACGGGGTTGCGGTCCTCGCCGACAAAAGAACTCACGCATGTGAAACTTCCGTCCGCATCGATGTGCATCCGGCCCTCGCGATCACGCATCTGTTTCTTGGTCAGGGGAGCTGGATCGTAGCGCCAGATGTCGCGTGTGACCGATGAGGTATGGTGCTTGCGGAAACTGTCTTCCACGCCTTTGATGTCTTCGTATAGCACAGTCCCGTCCCGGTTGACGCTGATGTTGCCCATCGGCAGGGAGGTTACCCGCCAGGGCGCAGTTCCTTCCAGATTCGTGGCGTAGAGTTGCGGATAGGTCGGAAAACCGCGATAATGCTCGTCGGCACCGATGTTGGCGCTGAAAAGGATGGTGCCGTCCGCGAGCACGGCCAGCGGTGTCTCGGCACCGGGATGATCGGTCAGGCGAAGGACTTTTCCGCCTTTAGCGCCGGTCCGGTAGATGTCTTTGCTCCCTTCGCGATAGGAAACGAACACGATGTGACGGGAGTCGGCGCTCCAGCGCGGGTCATCGTCAAATGCGTCGTTGGAGGTAATCTGAAAGGCGTTCCCGCCATTGACGGGGACGGTAAAGATATCACCTTTATAAGAAAAGGCAATGGTCTTGCCGTCGGGTGAGATGCAACTTTTACGCAGCCAAAGAGGCTGATCATCCTGGGCTTGGAGCCCCGTTCCCCATAACAGGCCTGCCAGCACGGTCCCGATGAATGTCCGGTATTTCATAATCATTCTTGTAAAAAATCTTCCTGTTTTTGCAAATATAATGAAAAAATGCTAATTTTACGACAATATACTTACGATTCATAATGATGTCAAAACAAAAGACCTTTTCTTATTGGCAATGGAAAACCATCATCGTGCTGA
>CAMNQO010000135.1 GCA_946549475.1 uncultured Bacteroidales bacterium | reverse complement strand
CGAGCACGTTTGTTCCCGGGTTCATGGCATAGAGTTGCTGCACATAGTAGTTGGGTGTGCGCACCGAAGTGAGGTTGTCAACCCAGATGAGGTCTGGCCGCCACTGCCATCCCTCCACATGAGCGAATAGCGGGGCGTAGGTAGCCATGTGGACGATGTCGGCATTGCGCTCGATACCCGTCATGAAGGCGGCTTCCAGCAAAGAGGCATAAAAATGGTTCCATTTCTTGCCCTTGGCATGGCAGGCATACTCGCCGGCAAAGACCTTGGGACCTTTGCGGTCGTACTTGTCGTAGCGGGCGCCCTGGGAGAGGAACCACTCGTAGGGACGGTAGAAATGCTCGTCCACCAGGTCGGCTTTCAGCCGCTTCATTTCCGGCCAGAGATAGTCGAACTGCCTGCCTTCCGAGTCCGGGCCGCTGGAACCGACAATTTTGATGCCGGGACAGGCGGCGCGAATCGCTTTGATAAAAGGCTCCAGACGCTCGGGATAGAGGCTGTCCCACTGCTCGTTTCCGACACCGATATATTTAAGGTTGAAAGGAGCGGGATGGCCCATTTCCGCACGGAGCCCGCCCCAGGTGGAGGTCACGGGGCCGTTGGCGAACTCGATCAGGTCGAGGGCATCCTGAATGAAAGGCTGCAAATCTTCCACCGGGCAATGCGCATCGGCGTTTTCGTTCTGGAACTGGCAGGCCAGGCCGCAACTGACGATGGGAAGAGGCTCCGCCCCGATATCCTCGGACAGGAGGAAAAACTCGTAGAAGCCCAGGCCATAGGTCTGGTAGTAATCGGGGTAGAAACGGTGCGGAAAGGTATATTCCCAGCGGTTCTCGTTCAGGGGACGGTTTTCCACGGGACCGACGCTGTTCTTCCAGTTGTAGCGGGTCTGGAGGTCGGTGCCTTCCACGATGCAGCCGCCGGGGAAACGGAAGATGCCGGGATGCAGGTCATACAAGGACTGGGCGAGGTCTTTGCGCAGACCGCCGGGGCGGCCCTGCCAGGTATCGGTCGGGAAAAGGGAGACATGCTCGAGGTCCACGGCCGTACGGTCCCCGGTGAGGAAAATCCGGAGAAGGGACTTGTCGAGGGTCGCGTCGGGGGTGAGCGTCAGTTCGTATTTCTTCCATTCGGCCCCGGAAACGGAAAGGTCGGCCTGACAGAGGAAATGATTCTCGCCCATCGAGGCCGGATTGACCAGTTCCACACGCAGGGTGGATTTTCCGCCGTCCGGAACGCGGGCCCATACGCTGAAGGCATAGTTCTCGCCCTTCCGGACGCCGATGCCGAAAAAGCCCTCGTTGTCGAGCCCCGTCCATTTATGGGGATGCCCGGGGTCGGACAGGCGCACATAATGGGGATTGCGCCCGAAAGGCCCGTCTTCGCGGACTTCCACCTTGCCGAAGGCCTTCCAGCCCTGGAGAGCGTCACAAGGAAATTCAAACGAGCGGTTTTTGACCAGTTCGGCATAGAGGCCGCCGTCGGCCGCATAGTTGATATCCTCAAAGAAAATTCCATACTGGGTGGACTGGATGGCCGCACCGGGTTTCTTGAGATCGATGTCCAGCTGACGGGGGGCGGCCGAAAGGCCCGCACAGGACACGAGAAGTAAGAAAAGGGGGGTAAATTTCCGCATCGTAATGATTTTTATGGTTTTGTTGGCAAATTTAACCAAAATTGAATATATTTGCGAATGAAGATGGTGGAAAAATGAACATACAAGGTGTAAAATCATGCGGGGTTGCCGTCCTCTTTCTGTTATCAGCCATCCTGCCGGTCGCGGGACAGAGATATTTCCCGGATCGCTACATTTGTCATGAAATCGACGTGGACAACGGGCTTCCGTGCAGTTTCGTCGATGATATTCTTTTCGACTCCGACGGTTTTCTCTGGATTGCCACCTCCGGCGGAGGACTGTGCCGCTACGACGGGCACGAATTGATCGTATTGAACCGATTCTCGCAGCCGGCGCTCAAGAGCAATTTCATCCGCAGCCTGGCGGAGGACAAATGGCACCGGCTCTGGATTGCATCCGAGGGCGGTCTGGACATCCTGGACCTCAACACCCTCGAAATCGACGCCCATCCGGCCGCTTTCTCCATCACGAAGCAGCATGCCTGCTGTTCCCATGTAACCGTCGCGGCGGACGGCGCCGTCTGGACCAAGTTCGCCAACACCCTGTACCGCCTGGAATTTTCCCCGGACGGGATCTCCGCCGGCATCCGTTCACTGACCCGGGACGGCTTCCTTCCCGTCAACCACACCTTCAAGGATGCCGACCAGGACGGCACGGTCTGGACGCTCATCGGCGACCGGCTCTGGAAAGTCGGCCCCGGCACGGACAAAGACAGCCTGAAAGTCATACCGGCGGCTCCCTCCCTGATTTTTCCCGAAAACACCTATGTCTCCGATTTTGCCAATCTCGATTCCGGATTCTGGATTTCCACCGAAGGCGGTCTGTTCCGCCTGAACAAAGCGACGGGAGAGTGGAAACATTATGTAAACGATCCTTCGGACCCCCATTCGCTCACCCAGAATTTCGTCACGTCCATCACATTCAGCCCTGAGGGAGAAATGCTGGTCTCCACTTTGCGGGGACTCAATGTGTACAATCCTGTCGCCGATAATTTCGAGCGGGTCGGGGACGACATCATCAACTGCACCCGGGCCCGACGGAAGGACCTGATTATCGCCACGGAAAACAAGGGATTGAAAATATGCTGCCCCAGCCAGTTGTCCGTCATCAATTTCAGCCATGACGGCAATGCCCCGCGTTCACTCGCCTCCGGAGCGGTCAATGCCATCTGTCAGCACAGCGACGGACGCCTGTGGATCGGCTCCGTCGAGGGAGGGCTGAGCATCCGGGATGAAAAACGGAAGGGGGGCTTCCTGCACCTGACAAAGGAAAAGGACGGACTCTGCCACAACAGCGTCAGCGCACTGGCCGAAGGCCCCGCAGGACAGATATTCGTCGGCACCTGGGGAGGCGGCATCGACCTGCTTTCCGCCGGAGAGCACCCGCATGTCATCTATCACCTGCCCCCCTCTGCCGCGTTTTCTGCGGACTACATCGGCGCCCTTGCGTATGACAAGGCCAACCGGCTCCTGTGGGTCGGGACCAGCCAGGATATCCTGGTCTGGGATCCGTCCGGGCGTTCCTGGCAACGCGCCACAGATGCGCCCGCCACCGGTTGTCTGGGCTCCTTGATTGACAGGTCCGGTCATTTGTGGATGGGCTGCACGGAGGGGGTGTACCTGTTCAATCTGAACGCGCGGGACGACGAAGGACGCTTCCCCTCGGAATTGTACAGCCGCCAGGACGGTGAACACCCGATTCTCATCAAGAAGATCTGCTGCATCATCGAGGAGACCGACAGTACTTTTTTCCTCGGGAGCAACGGGAGCGGCCTGTTGCGGGCGGTACGCCGAAGCGACGGGCATCTGTTCTTCACGGCGCTGACCTCGCAGCACGGTCTTTCCAACGACAGTGTCCGGGGGCTTTGCCGGGACAAGGAGGGGAACATCTGGGCCAGTACGGAAAACGGCCTCAACCGCCTGATGGCCGGTACGGAGAGCGTCACTTCCTTTTTCCGGGAAGACGGTCTGGCCTCCAACCGCTTCCATTGGAACAACGCCTGCACGGGCTCGGACGGACGGCTCTACTTCGGACACGAAAACGGTTACAGCGAAATCCATCCCGAGGCGCCGCAGACCTGCCATTCGGAACGGATCCATCTGCTGTTCACGCGCATTTCCCGCCAAGGACAAAAAGCCTTGCGGAATCCGCGCCCCAAGATGCTCCGATTGCACGAGCGGGACCGCAACATCCGCCTGCAGTTTGCCGCATTGACGGCCAACGCCGGATTGGGTGTGACCTACCGATACAAGATGGAAGGCTTCGACGAAGATTGGATTACCTTGCCCCGGGGACAACGGGAAGCCATCTACACCCACCTCCCGGGCGGCGACTATATATTTAAGGTACGCGCGAGCGGCCGCTTCGGACAAGACATAGAAGAATTGGCGCTGAAGGTGGAAGTCAAGCCCTGGTTCTACCACACCGTCCCCTTTGCCCTGCTGCTGATGTTCGCTTTCTGTGCCGCAGCGTACGGCTGGTTTGTCTATCGCCTGCGTGCGCTCCGGCGTTCCCGGAGGGAATTGAGCAAGGCGGTGGAAGAACGCACCCGGGCGCTGCAGGAGACCAACGAGATTCTCAAGCGTCAGAACGAAGAACTGGCCTCGCGGAAGTTCCTGCTGTCCGCGGAGAACACCCGGGAAGAAAAGGAAGGTAAATTCATAGAAAAGGTCGTGGAAACCCTTCGCCAGATGTACAAGGATCCCGATCTGGACATCGAAACCTTCTGCCGGGCGATGGGCATGAGCAAAACCCTGCTCAACTCCCGCATGCAGGAAGCGCTCGGACAGCCGACCGCCCAGTTCATCCGCACCTTCCGCCTTTCGGTTGCCAAAGAGATGCTGGAAAGTGACAACCAGATGAACATTTCCGAAGTCGCCTACGAAGTCGGGTTCAATGACCCCAAGTATTTTACCCGCTGTTACGCAAAAGAGTTCGGGATTACGCCGAGTGAAGCGCTGCGAAAAAACTGAATTGTCCAAAAATCCACCTTTTCCGTTTTTTTGTACTCCTTTATTTCCTCAAGCCTTCTTTAACTTTGTGAGGTTAGCATCACAAGGTTATGACCCGTTTGAAATTCATATTCTTCTTTTCGGCATTTTTTCTCCTGTCGCTGATTTCATGCGC
>CAMNQO010000134.1 GCA_946549475.1 uncultured Bacteroidales bacterium | reverse complement strand
CGCTGGTCGGTGTTGACATTGTAGAATTTTTTCTCGTTGCGGTGAGAAAAAACATAGCGGGGAAGTGTCTTGGACTCGATATAACCCGGAAAACCGTCGCGGTCCAGCAGGGGGGCGAAGCGGTTCTTGCGCAGGATTTCATCCCACATCCGGCTGGAGAGCTTGCGATAGACTACGCAGAAATTGTCTTCCCGGATGTGCATCGGCAGGTCCGTATAGTTGTAACTGGCGATGCCGCCGTACAACTCCCAATTGCCTGTGTGCGAGTACATCACCATCACGCTGGGATATTTCTCATACAGTTCGTTCAGCAAGCCGGGATTGGCGATTTCCATGATGCGGGCCTTGTGCAGACGCTCGGGATTGCGGCAGGCGCCGAACCAGATGGCTTCCACGATGAGTTCCGCGAAATGGAGGTAGAAATCCTTGGATATCTGTTTGAGTTCATTGTATTCCTTTTCCGGGAAGCAACTCGTGAGGTTGATGAGTACTTCGTCGCGGCGGTAGCCGATGACATTGCGCAACAGCCAGGCTAGCCACCGGGCGTTGAAATAATGGACCTTCAGCGGAAGCATCCCGAAAAGTCGCATAAAAAAGAATATGATGGATTTCAACATAATACAATTATAAATAAATTTTTATACCGAATAGACGGAGATACTTTTTGTTACAGGCATAGTCCCTGTTCAGTTCGAAAACCCAATGGATCACTCGATGGAAAAAGACTTGTGCCGGATTGTAGAAGGGATGTCCGAAACGGCGGACCAGATAATCCCAACTTTCTTGAACGGGAAAGCCTTTTGCGGAGTCGGAGTAAGGCGCTGAGGGATTGTAAGTCGTCATGTTGTCAAAAAAGAGCGAGTCTGTATGTATATATGTGTAACCGTTTATTCGCGTAAAGAAAGTGTAAACGATATCATCGCTGGGACAATTTCTAATGATATCCTCATCAATCATGTCCAGGTATTTTCCAAAAAATTTTCTTTGGGTCAGTGAGGCGCACCCGCAGTGACAGGCTATATGGTGAATACTCTCTTGATTGCCGCTGATGGGGCTGTCCGGGTTCTGCTGATGAATCCGCATGAATTCTTCCAGCATTTGCGGGGGATAGAGCCAGTCGTCGTCGATACTGACTACGCAGGCTTCCGGATATTTTCGGAGCGTGGGAATCAGTTTTTTATAGACTTTGGTGTCGGGAACCCGGTTGATTTCGACGGCGTGACGGTCCAGATACTGCTGAAGACTGTCCGGAACCACTTCGTCGAAGGCCAGGTTGAGGATAAGCTTATCAGGGGGCAGGGTCTGGGCGAAAATGCTGTCCAGCACGCCGGGAATGTTGTCAAAGCGGGCTTTCCAGGTGGTCAGGGAGACAATCAGCCGTTCTTTTCCGACTTCTCTTTCCACAAGTTCCCGGAATCGCTTTCCGATGGTTTCCGGACTGAACTGTTCCAGCAGTTCCTGCCGGTCGGAAAAGTCCCGGATGTCCTGCGTCTGCTGCAGGGCCTGGAAAATCTCCTCCCCGTCGTTGTGGCACTGGCGGATGGATGCGACGCCGCCCATCAGTCGGGAAACGGGGGAATTTTCTCCGGAAATGGCGATGATGGGAACGGCGTAGGGCAGGTAACAGATGACCTTGCTGGACAGGAACACGTCGTCGGGAATGTCTGCGGCGATGTCAATCAGGCAGTCGGCCCGGGCGTAATATTCGTCAATCCGGTCGGTGACATCCCTGAAAATCAATTTCCCTTCCTGAACCAGATCCGCCGCGCTTTCCTTGTATTTTTTCCAGACGTCTCCCACAATGTAGAGACGGGCGTCCGGCCGAACGGAGAGGAAACGGCGGAAGCCGTCGGTGAGGCCGTCGATTTTGCGAAGACCGTAGAGACTGCCGGCGTAAAGGATGTTGAATCCGCTGTGCTCCTGACGTGAAAAACCTTTCGGCAAGGGCCTGTACGGCGTGAAAAGGAAGTCCCATTTCCCTTGGAACCCCGGCAGTACGCTTTTCTGGTAATCCACCATCCGGGGGTTGGACAGGAGGAAAAGATCGCCATCGGAGCAAAGCCGGCGGAGTCCGGCGCTGATGCCGCGGTGCAGGCGGACATCTCCGTCCAGCCAGGGAAGGGGAGAAGGCATCCCGTCCACACTGTAGATGATATAAGGGCAGAGCAGATGCTGCCGGAAGACCCGTCCCAGGCTGAGAGCGGAATAATATCCGTTGGAAGTCAGTACGATAAGGGCGTCATAGCGCTCTTTGAAGATTTCATCCCGGTGTTCTCGGAATGTCCTTCGCGCCCACCTTTCGTCCCGGGGATTGCGGCCGAGGCATCTCCATTTCTTTTCGGCGTGACGCCATTTTTCTACGGCATGACGAAGCGGAATCAAACGGATGTTGTCATTCAGGGCATTCGGGTCGGTGTCTTGCGAAAGAAGCGTGATGCGACTGGAGGCGGACAAAGCCTTGAGCAGGACTTTGAAGACAATACCCGGGGCGGTCCCGGCGACATCCAGTGCAATAATCAGGTAGTGGTTCTTATGCATGGCAGAGGATCTCTTGATAAATGCCCGACAGAACTGTGCAGTTGGTGCGGCCATCGTGACGCCTGCGGGCCATTTCCCGCATCGGAGCGTTGTCGAAAGCCGGTCCTTCCGCGAAATTTTCGCAAATAAGTCGGGCCAATCTTTCCGTATCTTCAAAAGGATATAGTTTGCCGCAGGATGCATCCGGAATCAGGGAGGGGAGCCCGCCCCTGTCCGCCGCGATGCAGGGAACGCCCAGAAGCTGGGCTTCTCCCAAGGAATTGGAACTGTTTTCGATGGCGGACGGGCACAGGAAGACATCGGCCAGCATAAAGCGCCGCTTCATCGCTTCAGCGTCCAGGTTGCCGGTGAAAACGAGGCGGTCTTCCAGATGATGGCGGCGAATCAGCGCGGAGAGGATGCGGGCGTAGTGACCGGGGTGGCGTCCGGCCAGGATATTCAGGCCGCCCACATAAACTTTCGTGTCCGGATATGTTTTCAGAACAACGGGCAGGGCTTTGAGTACTTGGTGCAGGCCTTTCAGGGGATAGCTTCCCTGACTGAGGAAGATGCTGTGCTTCTCGCAGTCTTTCCAACGCCAGCGGCCTTCGTAAAAAGGCTCCCGCAACGTTTCCTGACAGGTGAAATAACGGGCGCCGGGGTTGAGGGAAAGCACCTGTCCGCGATCCCATTGCGTGCGGCCGATGAAATTCCTCGCTTGACGGATGAGCGCTTTCTCGCCTTCCGCACGGCGGCGGAAGGAGGCCTGTTCGTGGCGGATACCCCGGTGGAAGGGGCGGTGCATCATCATTTCCCGGAGGCCCAGTCCGTCCCGGTAGTGTTCGGCGACGGAAAAAACGAATCCCTGGATAGTTACCACCGTAGGAATGGTTCCGGCCGCGCGCAGGCAGGAGAGGCTGTGGGCGTATTCCGTCCCGTGGATGTCAATCAGGTCCGGCCGGATTTCCTCCAGCATCTCCCTGAAAACGGCATCCAGCTGGGATGAGGTTTCATAAAACGGTTCTCCGTTGCGTTGCAGTCCGGCGTACAGGTGATAACAGATGTGTGCCCCCTGCAAGGTCTTCGTTGCGGGGACGCGGGCGGGGCAGGCTATGTGCAGTTCCATCCCCTCGACTGTCGCGAGGGCTTCCGCCGCCCCGATGAGCCATCCGCCCGATGCTGCCAGTCCTGCCGTTTTTTTCAGCAGCAGCATCTCGGCTTCCGGAAAAAGGATATTGACTGTCCAAAAAACCTTCATCCCGCTTACTTGTTGTTTTTCGTCATTTTTATCAGTGTGGAGGCATCTGTCGGGCGGAATTCCTCTTCTTTTAGGACAGTCCGGATCAGCCGGGTCCACTGCATATCGATGATAGCCGGGTCATACTGACGCATCCAAAGCCGGGCGTTGCACCCCAGCCGTTCCTGCAGCCCAGGCTGCAGGATGAGGCTGCTGATGGCATCGGCCAGCGCCTCCGGCGTATCTTCGCAGAGGAGGCCGTTTTCTCCGTTGACAATCACTTCATTGACTCCGGAGCAGGAACGCAGCCCGATGCAGGCCAGACCGGCGGACATCATTTCCCCCAGTCCGATGCTGAATCCTTCCACGCGCGAGGGAAAAACCCCGAAGTCGTACTCCCGGAGGGTTTCGTCTTTCGGACGGGAGGAGAGGCCCATCAGCCGGATTCTCCCCGAAAGCCCCTTCCTGTCAATGTCCGCTTGCAGTTCTTCCGCAAAAGAAGCCGGTTCGACATCCCCGAAAATATCTACCGTCCAGTCCGGATGCATTTCTTTGACCCGGACCATCGCATTGATGAGCAAATCGACGCCTTTCAGACGGTCCACGCGGGAGAAATAGACGATTTTCCGATGGCTGACGCCGTAGTCCGTCTTTCCCGGGAGGGGCTGTATGCCGTTGGCGATAACGTGGACGGGCCCTCTGCGGATGTAATCCGGAAGGAGGTCCCGATAACTCTCCAGCAGGACTTGCGCGTGGGTGCTGACATAATGGGGCCTGAGTTTCCGGACAAATCCGGGTATCTGGGCAAACAGGTAATCCGGCCGGGAATGGAACATGATAATGCGGGGAATGTCGTTGAAACAGCGTTTCAGACGGACTTCCAGACAATAGTGGGGAAAAAAGAAGACAATCAGGTCGGGTTGCAGCCGGCCGACCAGGCGGTTGAACGCAGGACGGTATTTGCCGCCGGGGCCGTCGCTGTAACAGGTGTTCACAAAATGCACCCTCGGATCCAACAACGGCGGTCGTGCCGGATTTTCACTGTGGCAGGTCCCTGTCACATCGTACCCCATCCCGGCCAGCAATTGGCAGAAATGGTGGAAAA
>CAMNQO010000133.1 GCA_946549475.1 uncultured Bacteroidales bacterium | reverse complement strand
CGGAGAGGATATGACCTTAATAAATCTCTATTCTATTATCGAACGTCGAATGACAAAGAAGTCGATTTTGTAACCCGGGATGGGAGAAAAGCGACCTCTTTGACCCAGGTGTCTTATGATATCTCGAAAAACAAGACACGTGAAAGGGAACTTGATGCTCTTGTTAAAGCTTCTGAGGAATTGAAGTGTGACAATTTGATACTAATCACTTGGAGTGAAGATGAATCTGTCGAGTACAAAGGACATAGCATTCAAATTGTATCTATTCACAAGTGGTTCATAGTCTAAATGATTCTCCCTGTCTCTGCACTAATGAGAACCAAATATTGATTGAGCAAATATAATGAATTTTAGTTATGTGTATGAAAAAATTATTCTGTATCTGCCTTTCGGGATTGTTGTTCCTGTGTGGCACTTCGTGCTCTGCACGCTTGACGGTGGACAATTCGGTGTCCGGAGATTTTGACCTGAACCGCTATCTGGGGGATTGGTATGAAATCGCGCGTTTCGATCATCCTTTCGAGCGGGGCCTCTCTTTCTGCAAGGCAAACTATTCGCTTCGCGAGGATGGCAAGGTAGCCGTTTTGAATAGCGGCATCAAGAACGGCAAGCCCAAGGAGTCAAAAGGAAAGGCAAAACTGACCGATGATTCCCGCGTACTCCGGGTCTCGTTTTTCGGTCCTTTCTATGGCGATTACCGGATTTTGTTGTTGGATGAAGGCTATCAGTGGGTGCTGGTTGGTGGCAGTTCGGATGAATTTTTGTGGATTCTTTCGCGTACGCCGCAGTTGACGGATGAGGTGCGGGAGACGATTCTTTCCGAGTCCGCCCGTCGTGGCTATGACATCAGCAAACTCATCTGGGTGGAGCAGCAGAAATAGTCCTGATATGGAGGCAGGCGCGATTTCCGTCGAGTGCCATCCTTTCGAGCCGTTTTTGCCGGAGGGAGCGCGGGTGTTGCTGCTGGGGAGTTTCCCGCCGCAGGCCAGGCGGTGGAGCATGGAGTTCTATTATCCGAATTTCATCAATGATTTCTGGCGGATTTGCGGCTTGTATTTCTTCGGGGACCGGGAGCATTTCGTGGTGCCGGGACGGAAGCGCTTTGACAAGGAGGCGATTGTGACCTTTTGCCGGGAGAAGGGATTGGCGATGTACGATACGGCTTCGGCCGTCCGGCGGCTGGCGGACAATGCGTCGGACAAGTTCCTGGAGGTGGTGGAGGCGACGGATGTAGCGGCATTGCTGGCGAAGATTCCGCAGTGCCGGACGCTGGTGACGACCGGACAGAAGGCGACGGATGTGCTCGTCGCGCGTTTCGGCTGTCAGGAGCCGGCCGTAGGGGAGTGCGTCCCGTTGAGCCTCCCGGTGCCCGTCGAAGAGAGCGTCCCTGCGCCCGTCGGACGGAAGGCGGCGGGAGCCGGAATGGCGTGGACGGGGTCAGGCTCCATACCGTCGCAGGAACCGATGCTTTCGACGGCAGTCCCGCTCCGGGAAATGACCTTCTGGCGGATGCCCTCCACCTCGCGGGCCTATCCGCTGTCCTTGGAAAAGAAGGCCGAAGCCTACGCCAAGGTGTTTGCGTCAATCGGCTTTTAACCATGAATCGGGTATGTACATCCTAACAGGCCGGCGTGGAGATTCTGTCTCGGGCGATGATGACCAATGGTAGTAAAAAAGGAAGGCCGTTTTGTTTGGGTTAGCTTCTTGCAGCCGTCACCGGCCGAAGAGGGATAGGCATTTACAATCCGAAGGTGATGATGACCTCGGCTTTTTGTTTTTGGAAAGTGGCATTGATGCTCAGGAAGCATTTGCCCCGATCAAAAGCGACGGAGGCATTTCCGTTCAATACCTCTACCTTGTCAACATTGTCCAACTGTTCGATCGTGAAACTCAGCCCGTTCTTTACGGAGATGTTATTGGCGACGATCTCTTGTCCGTTGGCAAAGACAAAGCAAATCTGGCTGTCAGTGAAGATGCACTCGGTCATCTTCATGTTGTCGGAGAAAATGGGATCTTCCTGGATGTCTTGTCCGAATTTCTCCCGTACCCAGGTCTCCAGCGCGTTGAAATCGACTCCGCTCTGGGAAAAGTTGAGTGCCCTGTATTTGATAATCGTCTCAACAGGTTTCCAAGTATGGTTGCTGGCCCGCTGATTATCATTGGCTTCGGACGGTGTCGAAACGCTGACGCTCAATTCCTCATCGATTTCGAGTGCATTAATGGTGAGACGGACCGTATTGTCATTTACCACGGTCAGCGTTCCCCACACTTTTCCATCAACCGAGAGGGTATAGACGGCATTTGCGAAGGTGTATGTACCGGTGATGACTTCAAACCTATTGATGCCAAGTTTCAATCCGGTCGGCTTGGTGGCAATGAAACTCCCGTCGGCATTGAAGGAAATGGACATCCCCTCTCCGGCCGAAAAGGTCTTGGCGCTGCTGAACCAGGTGCCGGTCTTGATGCTGGCAGAACCGCTTCCGGCCTGATTGTTGTCCTTGTTGCAGGCGAACAGGAAAGGCAGTGACAGTGCGACTGCGAGCAGAGTAATAAATTTTTTCATCTTATCAAAATTATTTGTTGATTCGTTTGAGGGTAAGGATGATGGAGGTGGCCGTACTTTCACTCTCCTTGTTGGTCTTGAAAGATCCGGAGATGGTCAGGACGCACAGGTCGCCGGAGAAATCAAAACGGCCGGTGCCATTGATATAATCGCTGATGTTGTTGCCGGTGTCTTCGACAAAATTCTCAATCTTGAATCCGTTGTACTGCTTGATGTCAATATTGCTGGCGAACGATTTCCCGTTTTCAAAATTGAGGGAGAGAGCACTGTCCGTAATGACGATGTTTTTGACTTTGTATCCCTTGAGTTCGGCAAGGTCCTCGTCTTTGATTTCTACGCCGATATTCTCCCGGGCCCAGGACGCAATCTCATGGATATCCAGGCCGGGTCTCGAGAAGTTGAGCCCCCTTGCAGTCGCGATGGTCTCACTGACGATCCAGGTGCCGTTGGTGTAAACCTCGTCCTGGTTGCCGGCGTTGGCCTCGGATTGAATGGTGATTTCCGCTTTTTGCTCTTCGTTGAGATTGCCGGCATTATCGACGGGGATGAAAGAGACCGTGACATTACCGGCACTTTCTTCGACCACGATGGCTCCCAAGGCCTGTCCTTCCGTCAGGGTGAGCGTGATGGTCGTTTTCCCATCCTTGACCGTGACGGCATAAGTGCCGGTCTGGAAATTGTATTTTCTTGTAATCGTGACGGCCTTGGTCGCCTCTTTTTCATCTTGGTCCCAGGAGATGAAAGAACCGTCGGAACTGGTGGACACGACGGTTCGGGTGGTAATCGTTTCACCGCCTTCCGTCCAGGTCCCTTTGATGGAAGAATAGGTCTTGGCCAGATTGAAATTTGCTCCTTGGATGAGCGTTACAGGTTTGGCCCCGTTTGAAGCATTCCCGTTTTCCTTGTTGCAAGAGAAAAGGAAGGGCAGTGCGAGAGCGACTGCTAAGAGCGAGATGATTTTTTTCATGGCAGTATGAATTGAATGTTGATGAGATATTTAGAATATCTTGACGACCAGGGCTAACTTCAGATAGCCGCTGACCGGGAAGTTTGAAATCCTCTTGTAAATATCCCCGGCTCTGATGACGGAGGCATCGGCGGGCTTTTCGCTGACATCTTCAATCAGGGTGATTAGTCCGGGGCCGTCCAATTTCATGCGACGAAGCTCTCCGTGAATGTTCTTGGCATTGACATACAAGCCCATGCCGCCATTGTATTCCACACCCATGTCAAACATGACGCCGACGCGCTTGCTGGGAACGAAGGAGCCCCAGCCCAGTCCGACATAGGGACGGACGGGAAACGCCCGGCCGACCGAAATCTGGATGTTGCCGCCCTCGAGATTGATGCGCTGCATGTTGGTGGCACTCTTGTCGCCGCCGGGGTAGAAGGCGATGCCGACATCTCCGAAATCGACAGGCTTGGTGTTCTTGATCGTAAGGATGTCGTAGGAGCCTCCCAGCATACCGACGGTCAGGTGGAAGGAGGATTTGCGGGAAGGGAAGAAGTCGAACATCAGGCTGCCGGTGTGGCGCATCATGAAAGCGCCGGCCTCCAAATGAATGTCTCTGTTTTTCAATTTGACATCGTAGGCGATGGGCTGTCCGGCGGTGCCGACTCCGTTGATGGATACGGGCCAGGTGGTTATCTGCCACGGAACGATGCTGTAGCCGGCCCTGACTTGCAGCCAGGGAGTGATGCAGGCGCCGACGCCGATGCCGAATCCGTCGGGGGAGATGAGATCGATACCGATGCCGAGGTGGTTGAAGAGACCGAACTGGTCGTTGCGCCTGGGTCGGACGGCTTGCGTGTTCTGGACTTCGGCCGGCATGGGGGCGACCTGGACCTTGTCGGCCGGACTGGCGGGCATGACCGCCTCGGACTGTCCGGCTTGCGCCGCCTGGACGGCAGGTTGTGTTCCGGTGGAATCGTTAGCCTCTACAACCGCTCCGGGCTCCTGGGCGGAGGCCATGCAGAGGCTGGCCGCAAAGGTGCAGAAGGTTAGAAAAGAATAGAGTACTTTCATAAGCCGAACAATATTTATAAGCAAAGTTATAATAAATTTCTGATTCGGAGTATGTTTCGGACTGTCAATTCATCAAAATCGAACGAATTTACCTTTTTCCATTACCAAATGTCGCTCTGTCAGAAGATGCAAAAAGGGCATCCGCTGTTGCAGATACCCCTTTGGGTTGAATCAAAAAAACGGACGTTCTGGACAGACTCCGCAATTTATTCGGCTTTCGGACCGGCGCTGACCAGGGCCTTGCCGGCTTCGTTGGTCTCGTACTTCTTGAAGTTCTTGACGAAGCGGGAAGCGA
>CAMNQO010000132.1 GCA_946549475.1 uncultured Bacteroidales bacterium | reverse complement strand
ATTACCGGCAATGGCGACACGGCGGCCTCTACGCTCTATCAAAATCCTTACTGGCCCGTACAGGCCGGACAGGGTGCAATCCAATAAAGAATGATGAAAAGAATCCTATTTTTATTCTTCGTTTTCGCCGCCACTCTGACGGCGTTTCCCTCATGCGCAAAAAACGGCAATGACAATGGCGCATCGAAAAAGGAGCGGCAAAAAGAAAACCGGCCCTGGCGCCTGACCGTGGACGGAAAACCGTTCGTACTGATTGGAGGTCAATTGAGAATGGATCTTTTTCGCCAGTTGGAAAAGAAAAGGCTGAACGAACTGGACCAATACTTTATGCTGGCCCGGTCACTCAATCTGACGGCAGTCCAGGTGTCCATCTCCTGGTCGGATATCGAAACGGACTACGATGTGTATTCGGATGAAGTCGTCAAAGCATTTATCGATTACTGCGAGCGCTATGACATGAAACTGGAACTGCTCTGGTTCGGCAGTTATATGTGCGGGTATTCCGTAGAAAACCATCTTCCCGCCTATGTTGTGGACAACCCCACCGACTATCCCCTGTTGAACGAGTGGTGTAAATGGCAGGGATATCAGGGATGGCAGTATTTCCTTCGCCCCGGGACACCGCTGCTGGTCCAACGGGAATGCAAGGCCATTTCCAAAATGATGGAATTTATCTGGAAATACGACCAGGCATCCGGCACGCCGCATACGGTCATCGGGATTCAAATTGAAAATGAACCGGACATGCTGGCGACCCGCCACAACGACGACCACGGTTTCGCACCGAATGACATCTGGCCCAGCCTGCTTTCGCATATCAATGCGGTCGGTCTGGCTGTAAAGAATGGGCCATACAAATGTTACACTCGCGTCAACCAGACAACCACTTATCCGGAATGCATGTACTGGTGCGGCAAAATCGCAGCCATGGACGGCATCGACTATGTGGGTGTCGATCCGTATGAGACACGGCTTGAAGCCATCAAGGACAAAGTCAGCAGACTCAACGCCATCGACGGCAACTACGGACATGTCGCAGAAAACGGCGGCGAGTATTTCAACAATGACCTGATGGCTCTCCAGACTTTGGTGTTGGGAGGCGGATACGAAGTCTTTGAAGTGGTGACGACAAAGGCGGATGACCTGAAAGATTACACCTTGCGCGGCGTTTATAATACCGATTTCACATTCAAGCCGCAAACCCAGCGTCTCATCGATGCCTTCGGCATTTTCAGGGGAGCCTGGTACGATTTCGGCACCCTTCCGGTGAGCGGTCTGCACGGCTTCAATCTGGATGATCCCCGGACGGAGGAAGACTGGTGGGGCGGCACATGCGGCAAGACGGTCACCAACGAGACAGTTGCGCTGCGGAAAGGGAACTGCCGCTGGGAAACCCGGGACCGTGGCGTAGCCTTCATTCTGGAAGGGAACGGATACCTGACGGCAGCCTCAACGAAGGCTGACAAAATGGACTTCGATTTTCCGGTCAAATCGGCCGAGTGCGGACAGTACAAACTATCCGGACAATGGGAAAAGAACAGCGATGCCGGCAACCGGCTCCAAGGCAACAGCCTTTCCATGGAAGCAGGCAAAATATATCGTATCTATTATTGATATTCTTATGAAGAAGTTGTATCTCGCATTCGTTCTGACGGCTATCCTGACAGCCTGCTCAGAAACAATCAGTCCCGGGAACGCACAGATTTCCGTTGATCGCAACAGCATAGATGTCTCCTATCATGCCGCCACGGAAACCATCACGGTGGACTGCAATGTCGAAACCCGGACGACCATCAGTTACCAGGAAGGAGAGAGCGGATGGATTTTCCTGATTCCCAGTTGGTTGAAAGCCGGTGGCGGCGTATTGGAATTTCGCATATCCGCGAACAACTCATCCAAAGTTCCCCGGAGAGCCACGGCCGTCATTCAGGGCAACGGCGTCGAACAAAGCATAGAAATCATACAGGCCGGCAATCCGGATCCTTCGCTCGGTCTTTATCTGGATTTCTGGGGCTGGGGTGATGCTACAAAGGCCCGTGCGATGACCTATGAAGGAAACAACCAATATTCATGGACGGGCTACATTACGCCTTACGAATTCAAGTTTACGACAGCCAACAAGCAAGAAAGCGATTACTGGACCGGCTATTTCCGAGATCCCGACGCAGATGATTATTGGACGCTGAAACAAACAGACCAGCAAGTCATGTTCAAACTGGATGAAGTCGGCTGGGCAGGCGGCATCTACACCATACGGGTCAACCTGAACACTCGGAAAGTCGAGATGATTCCTCACATCTGGCCCATCGGAGCCGGCTTTAACTGGGGTTGGGACAAGGCTGCGGCGGAAAAAATGGAATACAAGGGGAACGGAATCCTTTCATGGACCGGTCAGATGTTTCCCGGTGCCTTCAAGTTTTTGAACCGCCAGGACGAATGGGAAGGTTTTTACCGGAAAAGTGATGCCTCCGACTATTGGACCTTCACGACGGACGGTACGGGAGATGTCCAGTTCGACATTGCCCGCGAGGGATACTCAAGCGGAAATTTCACCTTGACGCTGGACTTGAACAGCAGGAAAGTGGGATTTCAGGCACATGACCAGGAAAAGCCGGTCGAAAATGACCTGTACCTGTACTTCTGGGGATACGAAAAAGTCACCAATGCAAAAAAAATGACTGCGGCCGGAAATAAAAAATTCACCTGGTCCGGCTATATCTCGCAAGGAGAATTCAAGTTTATCACCGCCAACGCCAAAGACGAAGATTATTGGACCGGCTACTTCCGGGATCCGGACGCCGCTGAATACTGGACACTGAAAAAGACAAGCAACGAAACGATGTTCAAACTATCTGATAAAGGATGGAAAGACGGCATCTGGACCATCACGGCAGATCTGAATACGATGAAGGTGGAAATGATTCCTGACATCTGGCCGGTCGGCTCCGCCTTCAGTTGGGGCTGGGGAAAAGAACAGGCAGAAAAAATGGAATGGTTGGGGGACGGCATTCTGCAATGGTCCGGCGCGATGACTACCGGGAAATTCAAGTTCCTTACCCGTCAGGATGAATGGGACGGTTACTGGAGAGATACGACGGACACGGACTACTGGACATTCTCCACCGACGGGACGGACGATCCCCAATTCGATTTGGCTGACAAAAACATGGAAGCCGGCAATTATACAATCAAGATTGATATCAACACAAAAAAAATAACACTCATCAAGAATTCATCCGCGCAATGAGAAACAATGAATATAAGGCCCCCAAGACAAGATTCGTTCCCTTGCGGGTTGAAAGCAATCTTTTGAACGGCAGTTATGGAGAGGCGGGGAAACCGTCCCGTGATATTGTCTTCGACGACGAAGATGCACCCATCATCTAAAAACGAGCACCATGAAAAAAATCTTCCTTACTTTGTTTGTGTTTTCCGTTTTCTATGCTTGTCAGAAAGAAAACACGCTCCCTTCGGAACAGAGCGATAGAAAGACCGTCAGTCTCTACTCTCAAAAACCGGAGGAGGTAAAGACTTTCATTGACGCATCCGGGACCAGTTTCTGGCAGATAACGGATGCTATCGGTGTCATTTCAGGCAGCGGATCGAATTTGAGCAATGATAAGTTTGTCAACGATGCCGCAACCGCCACGGAAAGGACCTCATTCTCCGGAGAGACATCCGTAGGCGGTGACCTTTACGCGTATTACCCCTGGACCAATACAAGTGTATCGGAATCGGATGAAGGCATCCTGTGTACCATTGCTTCCCTGCAACATCCGGAAGCCTCGTCCTTTGACGGTGCGAGCGACGTGATGGTTGCCCGCCCGTTCCGGCTGAACATCGACGGCAGCCAGGTGGAAGATCTTTCCTTCAAACGGCTCGGAGCCATCTTGAAATTGTCCCTTATGAATTATCCGACGGAGATGGCAGGAACATTGAGCAACGAAAGGATCCTGTCGGTCACGCTCGGTTATGAGCAGCCTTTGGCCGGGGATATACTTGTGGATTACCGCCAAGGACAAATCATCCGCCTGGGGGATCAAGTCTCCGACAAAGTAAGCGCCTCTTATGGTTCCGGCGTCATGGGAAGCCGTTTTGACTGTTTTCTGGTCACGGTTCCGCAGGTTCTGGAACAAGGAAGGCAACTTTCCGTCGAGGTGCAGACGGAGAATTACATCATTCGCAAGAAAATCACTCTGCAGGAGAGCATCGGCCTGACACAAGGAAAAGGCAATGTCATCAAATGTGACCTGTCCACGGCCGTCATCAACCCCAGGGTCTATATTTATTTCTGGGCCTGGACCGAACCGGCCAATGCGCAAGAAATGACCTTGAGCGATGATGGCGTCTATGAATGGTGCGGCGATTGCGTCGAGGGAGAGTTCAAGTTCCTGACCTCCCGCAACGAATACTGGAGCGGCTGGTTCCGCGATGAAAATGCTTCCGATTATTGGACCTTGCGCAAGGGTGGAGACCAGTGCATGTTCAAGTTAAGCGACTGCGGACACAAAGCTGGAGAGTGGCGCATCCGCATCAACACGAACGACAACTCCGTCCATGTCGCACCTAAGCACCTGTATCTGGACTTCTGGGCTTGGGGAACAGCCCCGAATGCCAAAGAATTGACGGAAACGGGATTCGGCACTTTCACATGGACGGGGTATATCCCGGTCTGGGACTTCAAACTTCTGACCATCAACAAGCATGATGACGATTACTGGTCCGGCTATTTCAGAGACCCCGATGCCGCATACTACTGGACCCTCAAGCCCGGCAATCAGGAAAAGATGTTCAAACTGGAAGACCGGGGATGGCGGGACGGCACCTATACCATCGAGGTAAATACCCAGACGCTGCAGATGCGGGTTATACCCCACATCTGGCTGATAGGTG
>CAMNQO010000131.1 GCA_946549475.1 uncultured Bacteroidales bacterium | reverse complement strand
TTTACCAAGTTCAAACTCTGGGATGTGGAGCAGTCCGACGGCCGGGGTGATGTGTATCCCAACACCAAATCCTACAGCATCGGTATCAACTTCAGTTTCTAAAACCGTATGAAAAGAGCATTGCCACATATTTTCCTGCTTTGCGCGGCGGTGTTTTCCGCCGCCGGATGCAAAGACTTCCTGGACCAGGTTCCTTCCGACCGTCTGACTTTGGATCAGATTTTCGCCAAGCGTGCTTATTCGGAGGATTTTCTGGCAACCATCTACGCCTACCGCATTGATGAATCTACCGTGTCGTACACGACTTCGGACGGATGTTCGGATGACATCGACATCTCCTACGACCGTCCGGACAACGCCGGTTACGACATGAACAAGATCAACCTGGGCAACTGGAGCGCCTCGTCCGACTATTTCAACAACTGGACTCCGCTCTACCGGGGCATCCGCGCCGCCACCATCTTCATGTCGAGGATCCGCGACAACAGGGAGATGGTGGAAAACAACGAGTTCGACCGCATCGAGCAGTATTACAGCGAGGCCCGTTTCTTGCGCGCCTATTTCTGTTTCCTGCTGTTGCGGCAGTACGGTCCCATCGTCCTGCCCGAAGAGACGGTCATCCCGGCGGACACCGAAGCCTCGGATCCGCTGATGAACAAGATGCGCGCTCCCTACGACGAGTGCGTTGACTGGATTGCCAATGAACTGGACGAAGCCGCCAAAGGGTTGGCGCTGAGTTTTACCGAGCAACTTACGACCGACTACGGCCGTGCGACCAAGGCGGCCTGCATGGCCGTCAAGGCCCGCTTGCTGCTGTATGCCGCCTCCCCGCAGTTCAACGGCAACCCGGCCTATGCCAATGTCCTCAATCCGGACGGTACGCATCTGTTTGCGACTTCCTATGATGCCAATAAATGGAAGAAGGCGGCGGATGCCGCCAAGGCCATCATCAACTTGAACAAGTTTGACCTCTACAAGGCTTATTATGAAGGTACGGCGACCCTTGACCCGTTCAACTCCGTCCGGCAACTCTATCTGGACCCGTGGAACAGCGAGGTCATCTGGTGCCTGACGAGCCACGACGAAGTAAATGTCCATCGTCACGGGTCTCCGCGAAACTACAACGGTTACGAATCCGTCGCCATCACCCAGTCGCTGGTGGACGAGTTCCAGATGTGGGACGGCCGGGACATCACCAATTCCTCGTCCGCTTATCCTTACAGGACCAGCGGATTTTCCACGGCCGAGTTCAAGGACAACCGGACCGGATGGGTCTTTGCCCCGTCCGGCACCTTCAACCAGTGGGTGGGCCGAGAGCCTCGTTTTTATCTCAATGTGGCTTTCCAGGGTGCCTATGCCATCTATAACGACCAGGCGGACAAGTACAAGTGGCAACTCAATTTCTCCGGCAAGGATGGAAAGGGCGGCTCCTGGGATTTCCCGCGTTCCGGTTATGTCCGGACCAAAGGCGTATCTTCGGCCTACAATGCCAAGACCGGCCAGACCGTACAGATTCCCTGGATTATGTTCCGCTATGGCGAAGTGCTGCTCAACTATGTCGAGGCGCTCAACGAGTACAATCCGGGCCATGCCGACATCCTGACTTACCTCAATCAGATCCGCGCACGCGCGGGACTGCCCGGAATCGCCTCCGGCAAGGGACAGGTCGAGATGCGGAACCTGATCCGTCACGAGCGCCGCGTGGAACTCTGCGGAGAGCGTCTGCGCTACTACGACACCCGCCGCTGGCTGATTGCCGAGCAGGTGGACGGCGGTCCCTTCTACGGCATGAATGTCGATGGGGACGGCGACAGTTTCTTTGTCCGTTCCATCTTTGAAACCCGCGTGTTCCGCAAGGAGTTCTATCTTTTCCCCATCCCCCAGTCCGAAATCAACAAGGATAAGAACATTGTCCAGAATCCCGGTTGGTAATCATCGAAGCGTATGAAAAAGTTTGTCTTATATTTTGTTTTGCTGCTGCCGTTGTTCGGCGCTTGCAAGGCTCTCCCGGAAGGCTATGGCCTCGACAATCCCGGTCAGTATTCGCGCATCTATCTGGCTGCGGCCTACAACGGCGTGCAGAGTCTGACCCTGGAGGCTCCGAAGCCTGCGGAAGTCAAGGTGTATGCCAATTATTCCGGTCTGCTCGACCTTGCCGCCGATGTGAATGTCGCGCTTGCGGCCGACCTCACGCTGGTCTCCAAGTACAACAGCGAAAACGGCGCATCCTTCAAGGCCCTGCCCCAGGCTTGTTTCAACTGGGTTTCCAACACTTCCTTCATCCCTGCGGGGCACTCCACAGCCAGCGTTCCCGCCGTCCTGAACATTATCACGACGGCCTTCCCGGACGATGCCGCTTATCTGCTGCCTGTCCGCATCACATCCGTCAGCGACCCTTCGCTGACCATCAACAGCCGTCTGGAAACCTTGTATATCGGCGTCGTCTGCTCGGCTTCGGCCCTGTATATCACATCCAGCCCGCTCTCTGATTTCACCATTTCCAATACAGAAAACTGGTAATGATATGAAAAGAATAGTCATTTTTCTCTTGGTCGCTTTGTCGCTGCTGCCTTCCTGCAAGAAGGAGGATGTGTTTGCCTTGTGGCGGGATCCCTCCTATCTGGTCATCCAGAGCGATGCCACCAATTTCGTCACGATGATGCAGTACAATATCTGGGGCGCCAATTCGCCTTGGGATTCAGAGCGTTTTGACCGGGTCGCGGCTGTCATCAACAGCCAGAAGCCCGATTTTGTCTCGCTCAACGAAGTGGATTCCCTGACCACGCGCAACCCCTGGTTCATGTGCCGCGAACTGGCCACCCGGACCGGCATGTACTATGCCTTCGCCAAGGCCCGCGAGCCTTATTCCCTCCACTGGAACCAGCCCGGCGCGTACGGAGATGCAATCCTTTCCAGGCACCCGATCCTCGAGGTAAAACGCTTTAAATTATATCCCGATCCGGCCCAGGGCGAAACGGACAAGGAAGACCGCTCCGTATGCGCGATCCGTGTCAATGTGAACGGTACTTCGTTGTGGATTGCGACGACCCACCTGGATCACCGTGGCGTAGAGATGAGCCGTATTTACCAGGCCCGTAATCTCAAGCCCATCGTGGACCAGTTGGCAGGCTCCCTGATATTATGCGGTGACCTCAATGCCGTTCCCACCTCCGAAACGATGAAGATTGTATTTACTTATTTGACGCCGCAGTACCCTTCCTATACCTCCCAGTATTATACTTATCCTTCCATTTACAACGGGCAGGCCAATCCTACGTCCCTGATTGACTATATCATGCTCAAACCGGACGAACAGAAACTGGAATGTGTGTCCTATCGTGTCGTCAATTCCCCCGCATCCGATCACTGCGCGGTCGTTGCCACTTTTAAAATGAAAGACTGATGAAAAAGTTATTGTTATTGCTGCTACCGGCGCTCACTTGTCTGTCCTGCGCCAAAGAAATGACGGAAAAGGAAGACGCTTCTTCCCAGGAGAGATTTACGGTCACGGCCTCCATCGAGGGGACCAAACTGTCCGTGGACGCTGCCGGAAAGACTTTCTGGGACGATGGCGATGAAATCGGCATCTTTCTGAACGGCAAGATAGTCAAATGTACCCTCGCGGACGGAGCCGGTACGGCGACCGGTGTCTTCTCCAGCGATGTCGATGCGCGGGGAAAGACGGTCAACGGCGTGGCGGTCTATCCCTATGACGAGTCCCTGACGCTCAACGGGAAAAAACTGACCGTCATGGTCCCTTCTTCCAATAAGGAGGGTTATTGTTATCCGGTTCCCATGGCCGGCAAACTTCAGGCGGACGGCACCTATGCCTTCCGCAACATCGCCGCCATCTTCCGGGTAAAATACACCAACCTGCCTTCCATCGCGAACACCGTCAAAGTGACGGCGTCCAACACGGTTTCCGGGACCTTTACCCTCAACGACTACGAGACCTCCCAGTTGACCCTGCCTTCCACGACCACGGGCACGGTGCTCTGGTCCTATCTTCCCAAGCGGCGTCCCAACAATGAAGCCTATGTGGATTTTCCGATGCCTGTCGGCACCCTGTCCACCCTCAAAGTGGAACTGCTCGATGTGGAAAACAAAGTGATTGACACCAAAACCACTTCCTCCAAGACCTTTGCCGCCGGAACGGTCAAGCCGATGGCGGCCGTCAATGTTCCCGGCGACCGGTTGAAAGTGGAGTGGGTCTGGGACAGCGGCTCCCTGCCGACTTTCCGCTCCAATGTCCCCGCCATCGACGACAACGGCAACGTCTATGTCACGACCAATGAAGGCGCCCTGTACAAACTCGACAACACAGGACGCATCATCTGGCGCACCGCCCTTTCCGGCATGGCCGGCAAGGTGGAGACCAGCCCCTCCGTCGAGAAGGACGGCTCGACCATCTACATGGCGGGCGGTCAGGACAATGCCGGTACGCTCTATGCGCTGACCCCGGACGGTAAGATCAAATGGACCTTCAACGACTATCCCTGGGTGTCCATCCTGCCCTCCCGCAACTACTGGCAGACTTTCCTGGGCATAGGGACGGACAATCTCTATGTACCCGTCGGTACCCATTGCACGATGCTTGCCGTCAAGAAGTCCGACGGGACACGCGTTTCCTATGGCTCGGGCACGCTGGACGGCTCGCGAAGCGGGGTGGACGGTCCCGGAGCCGGCTGCGCCGTCGGCCTGGGCGGTACGGTGTCCTTCATGTCCAACGGCGGAGCCTATACCTGGTCCAAAGCCTTGCTTGACAATCCGTCTTCCGTCAATCCTACCTATGGAAAATTCGCACCCTGGGGCTATCGGGACTGCTGGCCGGGCTGGGGCTCTTTCCAGTATGACAAGCAGGGGGTGGTGGCAACCAAAAAAGGTCCCACCTTCA
>CAMNQO010000130.1 GCA_946549475.1 uncultured Bacteroidales bacterium | reverse complement strand
CATTTCCCGTTTACCGGGTGCCCCGTCCAGATTTTCGTCCGCCAGAAATAGTTTCCTCCCGAAGGGCGCGGAGGGCGGCATTTTGTCTACAGAGTCCGGGAAAGAGCCGGAAGGGCTGCCAGGAACGGTACTTGAGGGCCTGGACGGGCGTGAAAAGGCAGACATACATCCAGGACAGCCAGAGCGGGCGGTTGACATCGGCCAGACGCACGAGGGCGGCGGTACGGTAGTTACGGTCGAGGATGCGCTCCCGGGATTCGCGGCGGGATGCCCTGTCGTGGACGGCACGGACAGACGGGACGACGCCTATCTTCCAGCCGTGATAACGGGCGCGGTCGCACCAGTTGTCATCCTGACCATAGAGCGGAAACATGTCCGCGAAAATCCCCACCTCGCGCAACGCCTGCACCGGCACCAGCCAATGCGCCGCCATCACGAAGGGCAGCGGAAGGATTTCGCGCGGATGCCGGTCAAGCCCGGTGCACTCGCGCGAAAGACATTTAGCAAACTTCGGGTCCAAGGAACGCCCATCGGCCTGCAACTGCAAGGGACTGAGGACGGCATAATCGGGATGGGCTGCGGCGGCATCCAGCAAAGCCGCCAGCGCCCCGTCCTCCAGCCAGGCATCCTGGTTGAGCAGATAGACATAGTCGTAGTCCTTCTCTTGCGCATAGGCAAAACCCAGGTTGTTGGCACCGGTGAAGCCCAGATTTTCGACGCTGCGAATCAGCCGGGCCTGCGGGAAATGCTCCTCGATATACTCGGCGCTCCCGTCTACAGAGTCGTTGTCCACCACGAAAAGGTCCACCTGCATACCAGCATCGCCCGTGCCCGGCTGCGCACCCGGCACAGCCTGTGCGGCCACGGAGCCCAGACAACGCTCCAGCCAGGGGAGACCATTGTAGGTCACGACGAGGACCAGGACGCGGAGCGGACTTTTCCGCCCGACAGCGGAGGGAATACACTGCCGATAGACATCCTTGATGCGCTGCGCAAACACCTCATCGGAATAGTTGCGCACAGCCTCTTCCCTGGCGGCCTGCAAAGGCCACGACGAAGGGTCGGAGACGGCCTCCGACAGCAGCCGGGCGCCTTCTTCTACCGTATCATACAGACCACCATACCGTCCCTGTCCCAGCACATCGGCCGATCCGGCGCAGCGGCGGGCGACCACGGGACAAGAGAGGAACATGGCCTCCACGCTGACGCGGCCCATGCCTTCGTTGTCCGAGCAGACGAGCACTGCCGCCGCCCGGGCCATCTCCGTCCTGACATTTTCAGCAAAAGGTCGGAACTGGACCCTGCCGGACACGCCACAGGTGGACGCCAGTTCCTGCAGGGAGGCCCGCAACGCATCGGAGACATGGCCGTAAAACACAAGCCGGTACTCCGGCAGTCCCGCCTGAGCGAAAAGACGGATGGCCTCTTCCGGACGCTTGTGCGGAGCGATGGTCCCGGCCAGGAAGAGTACTTCTTTCTTTGGGGCGTCCCGGGGGACTTGCGCAGCCGCCGGCATCACCGCATCCGGGAGACAATATGCGCGAGGGTGACGGTCCAGCCCCCAATGGGCAAAAAGCCCGGGCGTGATGGCAATCACGGCATCGCTGCCGGACAATTTCCTGCGCCAGGAGGACCAGGAAGGGAAGGGATGCACCCCGGGCAGACGGTCATAATATTCCCGCAAATGCCAAATGTGCGGAATACGCAGACGGGCCGCAATGGCCAGTCCGATTTCTTCTCCGCTGCTGTTGCTGTGTACCGCATCGAGGGGACCGGCCAGGCGGATGACCCGGCGGACACAACGAGCCTGCACCCGGCAGCGGGCAAGGGCGTGGGGCACGAAACGAAGCACCCGGCGCCAGCCCGTCGGACTGAAGGAAGCGCGATAAAAAGGAATCACCAGGCAGGTATAGCCCTTTTCCCGGAAAAACGCGGAGACGGGCCCCTCCTCCCGGAACAGCAGGACCGGCGTCACTTCTCCCTCCAGGGCCTGCAACAGGCTCAGCAAAGAAAGGGATGAGCCGCCGATCTGACGGTCTTCATTATTGATATACAGCACCCTTTTCATCTCAAGGCCTTTTTCAAGAAATCGGCGGCATGTGCCTGCGCCCGGTTGAAATCCATTTCTTCCAAGGTCCGGAAACGCGGATCGGAGGGCTCGCATATCCAAGTATGCTCCCTGGAAAATATCTTGGAAAACAAGGCTCCATGATAAGAGGAAGTGACGACATATTCCGCAGCCGCCATCAGGGAGAGAAAATCCTCCGGACCGGCACCTTGGATGCGGTCAAACTGCAAGGAGGCACGCTGGGACAAAATCTTGAGCGGAAGATATCTCTCACGGGCGATCTGCCGGGCCTTCTGCAAGACCCGGGCATCGTTGTTCATGGGAAAAGCCAGCACATAAGGGCCCCCGACAGGATGGACCAGTCTGCGCCAGTCCGCTTCGCTCAGCAACGCGCAAGGGTCGGCCAGCAACACGCCTTCCGGGAGTAAGTCCCGCAGCGAAGCCTCCCGCACACTGATGGCGGAAAAGGCCTCCGAAAGGGCTTGGACGCTCCCTTCGGGCGGGACATAGGAGCCCGCACTGGCCGCCCAGGCGACTTTTTTCACGCCGGGAAGAAAGGCGCCGGCATACACAGGATCCGCCCCCGTAATCGATTCGTTCCACACCTGGTCGCTGCCGACCAGTATTGCCTCCAGTTCTTCGGCTTGCGCAAAAGGAAGCAAGGGCAGATTTTGCTGGCGGAAACGCGCAAAACCCCGTGCTCTGCCCGCGCGCAGGAACGAGACCGGAAGCCATTTGAGCGCATAACGCCAGCCTTCGCTTCTCCATCGGGACGGATCCCGGCGGAAGGGACGGTAAGTCTCTTCCAACGCCGCACAGCGATAATCCAGGACAAATACCTCATGGCCGAGTTGGCGCAAAAACTGCACACTCGCATAAGTCTGCAATACGGCCCCGTAGTTCAAGGCGCGGTGAAATGTCAAAAGTCCCAACTTCATGATGAACGACGCTTGATGGTTTTGACCCAACGGCGCAACTTGCGTGCGGCGCGGACCGGTAAAGCCCGTTGCCCGAAAAGATGGAATACGGCGGCAAAGCCCATTGTCCGATAGACCCGGGCAAACAGTCCGGCGAAAGGACTGGGGCTGACCGGCCGTTGCAGATTTTCTTGCAATACCTCCTTTAGCGGGAGCATGCGGCGAAGATGCCTGTCCGGAAAATCAGCGGCAAAGGCGTGACCGGCGGGGGTATGCACAAGCATCAGGGAACAGCCCCTGTTGTCATCGGCAAAGCCGGGCAAGGCTTTCTCGATGCCCCAGCAGTCGGCCGCAGTCACATCGGAAGGACGGGACAGGCAGGCATAGGGACAGGCGTGGCAGGCCGGCCGCATCATATAGCGTTGGTAATAGAGGAAGGCATAGTCATCCCGGACGAGCGTAGCGTCCTCGAATACGAGTTTTTCTTTGCTGGCATGCCACCCCTGGGCCGGATCGCGGAAGAGGGCCGAACGCAGTTTGCCGCCCTGTCGGCGGCTGACATGGTCCAGATAGTCGCGCCAGACATACGGGGCCGGCACGCCGTGGCACACGATGTCCATCAACAAGAGGCGGGGCCGGGACCCTTCCCCGGAACGGGCGGACGGCCGGGCATCTGACCCGCCGCTACGGTATGTCCGGCACAGCGAAGCGATGCCCGCACATTGGCAGGCCGTGCCCGTGAAAAACACGCTCCGGCCCACCTTCAAATCCGCCAGCACTTGCGCCGGCACGCCCGCCATGTCGCTCTGGACATATTTGCTGAGCCGCAGTGCCTGTAATCCTTCCAAATCCTCCACACGGCGATGGCGCACCACAAAATCCGCATCCATGGCCGCCCCGTACACCTTATACCCCACCGCCACGGCCTTGCGCATCAAGGCATAAGCCAGTCCGCCGCTCTGGCTCCGGTCCAGAAAATCCGGAAAACGCAAAACTTCCGCCTCCCGCGCCATATCCTCTTCTTCCCGGGAGCGCGGCCGGGTAAAAGTACAAACCCGCTCACAAAGGCCGCAGTCCACACAAAGCCCGGCATCAACCTGCGGATAAAGGAAGCCCATCCCGTCCGGCACCATCCGGATGGCTCCATGGGGACAGACCGCCCCGCAAGCACAGCAGCCGCAACAGTCTTCCTTATGTCCGGGATGAATCATCGGGTGAAAATCTGAAACAGACGCCGGTTGCGTTCCTTGCGGGAGAGCCCCAGAAAGGCAATGCAAAGCAAGGAGACCAGCAGACAAACGCCGCAGTTTGACAAGAACCCCGGCCAGGTATCCGGACTGAGACGCCGCACGAGCAACCAGGGCAGCGCAAAAGCCGGGACACAGACCCGCAATTCATTCCACAGGACCTCCTTCACAAAGCGCAGCGCCGGCAGGCCGATCATCCCCCGCAACATATACACCCGGGCGAAAAGGCAAAGCACGGAAATCACGATGGCCACATAGAAAATGACCGCCGCCGGGGCGCCCGCCCGCAAAAAGAGGTAGTCCACGGGAATATTGAGCAATTGCAGGCCTCCGACCAACAACTGATAGTTGCGGATGTTTCCCGTGGACAACATCGCCGTCACCAAGGTGTAAGAAACGGACTCGATGAGCAAGTTAACCAGCATCAAGCGGATGAACAGCACGGTATCGGGCGGAACGGCCCCCCTGCCCAGCCACAGTTCCACCAGGAACGGAGCATTGAAGAATACGGTACAGACCACGGGCAGCAGCAGATAGACGCTCAGGCGCGACCCGGTGAAGACCAGACGCAGCATATACTCCCGCTCTCCGGAAGCGTAGGACTTGGTTATCTGGGGATTGATGGCGGAGATGAAACTGGTCACGAATTTCCCCACCGCCGTATTGACCTGCGTAGTAAGCAGCCAGGCCGCATTGATGACAGGCCCGAAAAAGAGGTTGAGCAACTGGTTGCCGCCCTGACTC
>CAMNQO010000129.1 GCA_946549475.1 uncultured Bacteroidales bacterium | reverse complement strand
GGTCAAAGTCGGTGATGCCTTTGAACTGCTTCATCTCCATCTGATAGAAATGCTGGACGATGTCCTTGGTAATGCGGAACTCCTTGGCGTTGTCCTTGCGTCCGTTGAGAAATCTGTAGGTACCGGGACGGAGCACTTTGGAGAGTTTGGACATGTTGAAGGCCGGATTGACGCAGATTTTCCGCAGACCGTACATCTGCTGGGCGTACATGCCGCCCATTGAGGTCCCTATGACGAGGTCGGGCTGCTCCCGGGCCACCAGATCCTGCAAATACGGCAGGGCATCGACCGGATCCACCGGGATGTCGGGCGAGAGCACCTCCACCTCCGGGAGCATGGCCCGGAGCATCTGGGCCGTCCCTGTGGCACCCGAAGAAGCAAAACCGTGGAAATAGATGATTTTCATAAGAATGATTACTAAAAGCAATGTTATTGCCGCTCGAAGAGGCCGAAAAAGGCGCTGCCGCTGCCGGACATAGCGGCATAGAGGGCGCCGTCGGCATAGATACGGTCTTTGAGGGTCGCCAACTCCGGGTAAAGGCGGACGATGCCGGGTTCGAAGGCATTGACCAGGACATCCTTCCAGCGGGCGACCGGTTCGGCCAGACGCTGCACAAGGGGGCGCTCCGGGATGCAAGGGGTCACACCGGCATAGGCCTGCGCCGTAGAAACGGCGATACCTTCGGGTACATAGACCTTTATTTCATAGCGTCCGAAAAAGTCTTCCATCGGATAGTCGGCCAGCACTTCTCCCCGCCCGCTGCCCAACATCGGCCGATTATAGACAAAAAATGCGCAATCACTGCCCAGCCGGGCGGCATAGGCAGCCAGCGAAGCATCGTCCAGACCCAAAGAAAATCGTTCATTGAGGGCTTTCAGGGTACAGGCCGCATCGGCGCTGCCTCCGCCCAGGCCGGCACCCACGGGGGAGCCTTTCTCCAAAACAATTTTCACGGCGGGCAGTCCGAAATCCGCCTCCAGCAGGCGGTAGGCCTTGACGCAGAGATCCCGGAGCGGATCCCAATCCACACCGTCCTTGCGGAAAACCGTCATCATCACCTTCCCGTCATCACTGATTTCCTGCCGCAGGACCGGAGCGTCGGAAACGAAAGCGGCCGGGCCGGCCGAGACAGGACCATCCGGAGCGGAAGCGGAGGCTTGTGCAGAGGTCTGCGGATGGCGTCGGAGCAAATCGAAGATGAGCGTCGAAGGCTCGTCGGCCGGGACGATTTCGAGGGTATCATGAAAGTCCGCGCACGGGACGAAAAGCGTTTCGATGTCGTGATAGCCGTCCGGACGCTTGCGCAGGATATCCAGACCGATGTTCACCTTGATGCCGGGATGCAGAATCATAGCCGTGCCAGCGCATGCCGGACGCGTTCATCCAGTTCGTCGCGCAATTTTTCATCGGAAACCGCCTCCAGGACAGGCCAGACGAAACTGCGAAGTTGAAGTTGGCGGGCTTGTTCGAGCGTAATGCCACGTGAACGCATATAGAATTGCTCGTCTTCATCCAGCGTACCGGTCGTGGCTCCGTGGGAACATTTCACGTCGTCGGCATAGATTTCCAACTGGGGACTGGTGAGCACTTTGGCTTTTTCCGAGAGAAGGATATTGTTGGAAGCCTGGAAGGCTTCGGTACGGATGGCGCCGGGATGCACCTTGATGAGGCCGTCAAAAGTGACACGGCTCTCTCCGCCGGCGATGCAGCGGATGAGTTGCTGCGAAGAAGCATCGGGGACACGATGTTCCAACTGCACACGGACCGATACTTTTTCCCGGCCGGAACAGAGACAGAGGGCATGGAGACGGAAATCGGCGCCGGCACCGTCCAGGCGCACGCGCACAGGAAGCGTCAGGGACTCCGGCGCGGAGGAGACAGAAGCAGGCGCGGCAACTGATGCATTGGCAGGCAGGATGAGCAGAATCAGCGACAGTCGCTCTCCGGCCGCGAGGGAAAAGTCCAATTCTTTGACGCCAGCGTCTATGAGGATGACTTTCTCCATGTCAGAACCCCTCGTAACCTTTTTCTTCAATCTCGGCGACCAGTTCGCGGCCGGCCGTCTTGAGGATGCGCCCGTCCTTGAGGATGTGCACATAGTCCGGGACGATATAGTCGAGCAGACGCTGGTAATGTGTAATCACGATGGATGCTTTCTTCGGGGTGTGCAGGCGGTTGACCCCTTCTGCAACGATACGGAGGGCATCGACATCCAGGCCGCTGTCCGTCTCGTCGAGGATGCTCAGATCCGGGTCCAGCATCGCCATCTGGAAGATCTCCCCGCGCTTCTTTTCACCCCCGGAGAAGCCCACATTGACATCGCGCTTGAGAAATTCGGGCTTCATCTGCAGGAGCGCCATTTTCTCTTTGCGCAAGGCGATAAATTCGGAAGGGGTCAGTTCCGGCAGTCCCCGGGCCTTGCGGCGGCAGGAAAGGGCGGTCTTGAGGAAATTGCTGATGCTCACGCCCGGGATGTCTATCGGGTACTGGAAAGACAGGAAGATGCCTGCCCAGGAGCGCTCTTCCGGGCTCATCGAGAGCAGGTCCTGTCCCTTGAAGAGGACGCTGCCTCCCGTGACCTCATACTGCGGCTTGCCCGTCAGGATGGCTCCGAGCGTACTTTTTCCCGCACCGTTGGGGCCCATCACCGCGTGGATTTCACCCGCACGGATGGTCAGGTCGATCCCTTTGAGGATTTCCTTGCCGGCGATACCCGCGTGCAGATCGTGTATTTCTAACAATGTTTGCATATCATTTCAATTTTTTCCAATGGAAGAGCGACGCCACCCCGTTGACAAGGTACAGGGCGCTCACGCCACTCATCGCATAGTTCCCCACATTCAGGTGAAGGGTCAACTGCGCGATGTTGACCAGCAGCCACACTACCCAGCAGTCCCATTTTTTCTGGGCGGAGAGGTATTGGGCGACCAGGATGAGCACGGTCACGAGCGAGTCGAGATAGGGATGGGGGTCGGCGGGAAACAGTCTGTCCAGCAGAGCCCCCCAGCCGAAAGCCATAATGACGACGGCCAGCACCAGAAAGCCCCGCTGCAGCCAACTCAGGCAGGTGACTTTCAATTCCCCTTTTTCAGAACTTTCCTGCCTTTTGGGATGGGTCCAGCGGTAATGTCCGATGATATTGATGCACAGGGAGACAGGCTGGAGCATCAGGCTGGCGAGCAGGTTTTTGTGCCAGAAAAGCATGAACAGGGCGGCCGTATAGAGATAGCCCACCCAAAAATTGGCTTTGCTGCCCCGCCCGGCCAGAAACACGCAAGTCAGGCCCAGGATGGAACTCACCAGGTCTATCAGGGTAATCCCCCGTCCGGCTATTTCAAAAATTATCAGGTCCATATATCATCATTTTTAACCCACCGAACCTTCGAGCGTCACTTGCAGGAGTTTTTGCGCCTCGACGGCGAACTCCATCGGCAACTTGCTCAAGACATCGCGGGCATAGCCGCCCACAATCAGTGCGATCGCATCTTCCGCACTGATACCGCGCTGGGCGCAATAGTACAGTTGCTCTTCGCTGATTTTTCCGGTCGTCGCTTCGTGGGCGGTCTCGGCACAAGGGCAGGCGTTTTCTATGACGGGGAAAGTATGCGCACCGCAGGCGGCTCCGATGAGCAGACTGTCGCACTGGGAAAAATTCCTGGCCCCCGTTGCGCCCGGAAGGATTTTCACCAAACCTCTGTAACTGTTCTGGCTGCGTCCGGCCGAAATCCCTTTGCTCACGATGCGGCTGCGGGTTTCCTTTCCGATATGTATCATTTTCGTCCCCGTATCCGCCTGCTGGAAATGGTTGGTGACGGCTACGGAATAAAATTCGGAAGAAGAACGGTCGCCCTTCAGGATGGTCGAAGGATATTTCCAGGTAATGGCCGAGCCCGTCTCGACCTGCGTCCAACTCAAATGGCTGTTCTCACCCTTGCAGATACCGCGTTTGGTCACGAAATTGAAAATGCCGCCGCGCCCCTGCGCATCCCCCGGATACCAGTTCTGCACGGTCGAATACTTCACATCCGCGCCGGCCTCCACGACGATTTCGACGACGGCCGCGTGCAACTGGTTTTCATCCCGCATCGGGGCTGTACAACCTTCCATGTAACTCACATAGGCCCCCTCATCCGCCACGATGAGCGTGCGCTCGAACTGTCCGGTCCCCCGCGCATTGATGCGGAAGTAACTCGAAAGTTCCATCGGGCAACGGATGCCTTTGGGAATGTAACAGAACGAGCCATCCGAAAAGACGGCGGAGTTGAGCGCCGCATAAAAATTGTCACCGGAGGGAACGACGCTCGCCAGATACTTGCGCACGAGTTCGGGATATTCCTGCACGGCCTCGCTGAACGAGCAGAAAATGATGCCTTTCTCGGCCAGGGTCTTGCGGAAAGTCGTCTTGACGGACACCGAATCGAACACCGCATCGAAAGCGACGCCTTGCGACGGCTCCTCCCGGTTCCCGGGAACGGAATCCTCCTGGGCACCGGCGTCCTTTTTGGGCAAATCCTCCAGCCCGGCTAGAGCCCTGCGCTCCGAAAGCGGGATGCCCAGTTTGTCGAAGGTCTTCTCCAGTTCGGGATCGATCTCGCCCTGTTTCGACGGCTTGGGGGCGGCATAATAGATGATGTCCTGAAAATCGATGGGCGGGATGTCGAGATGCGCCCAGGTCGGGGGCGTCATCTTCAACCACTTGCGGTAGGCGTCCAGACGGAAGTCCAGCAGCCACTGCGGCTCATTTTTCTTGGCGGAAATCAGACGGATGACATCCTCGGAAAGCCCTTTGGGAATCAAGTCCTGCTCGACTTCGGTCACGAAGCCGTGCTGATACTCGTTTTCGGTCACTTCCTTGATGATGTCTTCCATAATGCAAAATCAAACTGCAAAGATAAAAAAAAGACTGGAATTCTCCAGTCTTCTTGGTACCCAGGGCCGGGATCGAACCGGCATGCCTCGCGGCACTGGTGTTTGAGACCA
>CAMNQO010000128.1 GCA_946549475.1 uncultured Bacteroidales bacterium | reverse complement strand
CTTCAAGGACAACTGGAGCGGCAACGGCGGAGCGGCCCTCTTCCTGCCCAACGGCTACACCGGGACCATCTCCATCGACGGCGCCTCTTTCACAGGCAACCAGACGGCCGCCAGCGGCGGCGGGGCCATCCGCATCGCCCAGGCCTCCAGCGGCAAGATGACCATCCGCAACGCCACTTTCAGCGGCAACATCGCCCCCACCTGCGGCGGCGCCATCTGCAACTACCAGGACACGGACCTGGAACTGATTGACTGTGTCTTCAGCCAGAACAAAGCCTCTTCCCTCGGCGGTGCCATCTACTCCGGCGGCGAAGGCGACTGCGCCAACACCGTCTCCGTGAAGGGATGCACCTTCACCGGCAATCAGGGCTACAACGGCGGCGGAGCCATCGAGATTTCCAACAACCAGAACAGCAAGAACGGAGACAGCTACAACACCTGCCGCGTCAACCTGCTCGTCGAAGATTCCGAATTTACCAACAATTTCAGCGCGGCCTACGGCGGCGCCATCGGCTCCCGTACTTCCGGATTGCTGAAGGTGAGCGGTTCGACCTTCGAAGGTAACTACACCACCGTCACGACCGGTACGGGCTGCGGCGGAGCCATCTCCATCAAGTACGGCCAGACCATCGCCCTCTATCCCGACCTGCGCGGTCAGGCGGAGATTTCCGGCTGTACCTTTAAAAACAACCATACCGGACTGGGTAACGGCAACAGCCAGGCCCGAGGCGGCGCCATCGCTTTTACCGGCTCCACCTCCGGAGCTTCCTATGAGGATATCCGCATCGACAAGTGCAGTTTCGTCGGCAACTACGCCACCCAGGGCGGCGCCATCCTGGCCCATCCCACCTGGGACGTGTCCAACCGAATCGCCACCCTCTACCTCAACGACTGCGCCTTCGACGGCAACTACATCCCCTTCCGCACCGGCACGACGATGACCTGCTTCTATCTGACGGAACTGGGCATCAACAACTGCTCCTTCCGCAACAGCTGGGGCGGCAGCACGCAGTCTGCCACCAATCTGGGCTGGATCAATATGACCTCCTGCAACGCCGTTGTGTCCAATTGCACGCTTGTCGGACAGCCGGCCCGGCAGAACAACGACAATGCCGATTATGCCGACGGCAACCTGGTCCGCATCGAGACCGACAAAGCCGGTTGTACCTACAACTTCATCAACAACCTCATCGCCTCTCCGAAAGACTGGTGCAAATCCCTGTTCCGCACGGAGAACGCCAACGCCAACACCTTCAACCTGTACTCCAACAAACTCGGTACGCTCTCCGTCAATCTGAGCGCCCCGGTCACGGACACGTTCAACGGCACCGACTGGCTGGCGACGACCGCCTGTTTCGGAGGCCTCGCCTGGACAGCCGATTCTGCCCAGCCTTACAAGAGCGGCTGGACCTGGAACGGCAGCCTCTCCACCGGCACGCCGACGACGATGAACACCCTGGCGGATGTCAAGGCCAAGATTGAAGCGGCCAACGCCGGCTTCCATACCTGGCTGGGCACGGTGGACGGCCTGGACAAAGACCAGCGCGGCAACGCCCGTTCCGCCACCGCCTGGCCCGGCGCTTATCAGAATTAAACCTTATCAAACACCATCCGTTATGACCCGGAAGAATCGCTTCTATACCCCCCCCTATGCAGAGGTCCTGCCCTGTCTGACAGAGGACCGTACGCTGCTGACCGACGGCAGCGGCTCCCAGATTGACGACATTTCTGACGGCGGCGAAGGCGGCGGCGAAGGATGGGAGATTCTATAGGAGGGCCGAATATGAAGATACGCAAGTTTTTTGTTTCCGCCCTCCTGCCTGCCGCAGCGATGCTGGCGATGACCCTTTCCTCCTGCACGAAGGAAAATTCCGGGGAAAACGATACCATCGGCACTCCTTCTTCCGAAACCTCCGGTCCGTCCGACAACGACGGGCCGGGGCCGGAAGACAAGCCCTCCAAGTACAGTCCCGAAGACCTGATTACGGTCACGTTCACGGCGGATGCCGAGGAGACCAAGACCGCGTTGGGCGCTGACGGCAGCGGCTCCGGCGGCAGCGGACGCGCCGTCACCTGGGTAGAGGGCGACAAAGTGATGTTCGTCTGGGGACCGGATGAAGAAGACCGCTGTGAAGGCATCGCGGAAGATGTCTCCGACGACGGCAAGCGGGCGACCTTCACGGTCAGCCGCGTCTATGAAGGCGCCAAAGCCATCTATGCCGTCTATCCCGCCGGCGCCTTCTCTTCGTTCACGGAAGGCGCGGGGTACGATACGGACGGGGAAGGTACGGTGCGCGTCAGCGTGGGTGCCATGGCCGACGGCACGCGCCTGGACGGAAGTTTCGGCAATGCGGATGTCTGCATCGCCCGCACTTCACTGGCAAGCCACAAGATGAAATTCAAGCACCTCGTGGCTTTCGTGACGATGACGGCCACCAATCCTGCGGCCAGCGCGGTGCAACTTGACGGCGGCAGCGTGGCGATAGGCGGCATCCTGCCCGTCACGGCCGGCGTGGACGCAGACGGCTATACCACGAATGTCGTACGGAGCGCGGCGGAGAGTACCTCGCCGAGCGTGACGGTCACCTCCTCCGGACTGGACAGCCCGACTTATGTCCCCGTATTGGCCGGATTGAATTTCTCCGACGGCGTGACGCTCTCCTACCTCAATTCCGACGGTGCCACAGTCGGCAGCGCCACCCTGAGAAGCGCTACGACCGTCTCGCTGGGAAGCGTCCTGACCTTCCCTTCCACCCTCAACACCGCCTTCTCCAAAGACTGGTATGTCAAGGCGGACGCCGACGGCACCGGTGACGGCACCTCCTGGGACAGCCCGTGGAACCTGGGGCAAATGGAAACCTATCTGGAAACCGTCAATGGTTATGAGAGCGAAGGGCAAGGCGGCGGAACCCTGGCTTCCGACGCGACCATCAATATCCACATCGCGGCGGGCACTTATGCCCCGATGACGGCCATTCTGGCCCGCGGACGGTTCACGGACGACGCTTTGAGCGCCTGGCGGACCGTCTGCCTGATCGGCGGCTACCCGGCCGACATCACGGAAGCCAATGCGGTCTCCAAACTCCGCAATCCGTCCACCAATGCCACGATATTCAGCGGTTCTTCCCTTCCTGTATCCGAGATGGCCATTCTCTATGCGGAATACGGCGGCGCCTTTAACTTTTCCGGATTGACCTTCTCCGGACGAAGCAGCGCATCTACCGGCAAGCCGGCCGTCTATCTCAAGTCCGGAGGCAGTTATGCACTTGATTGCGAAATGCACAACTGCACTTTCAGCGGCAACACCAACACGTGCGTCACGGGTGCCCTGATGTTCAACAGCAACAATACTGCCGGCTCCGACATCCTGCTGGAAGACTGCACTTTTGACGGCAACTCCGCCGGTGCGGGCGGCGCGATGGGCATTTCGGGTGCCAAGACCCGTCTCACCGCCCGCCGATGCACCTTCAGCAACAACACGGTCACGCACTATTACGGCGCCCAGGACGGCGGAGCCGCCATCAAGATCGAAGGCGGAACCTCCATCTTCGAGGATTGCCGTTTCACGGGCAATTCGCTGGCCTCCGGGGCTGTCGGCAACGGCGGTGCCATCTGGATTATCGACCCTTATGCCGGCTCTACCCGCACACAGACCTTCACCCGGTGCACCTTCTCCGGCAACTATGTCCAGAATGCTGTCAGCAAAGGCGGGGCCGTCTGGGTAGAACGTTCCTACAAGACCGTCTTCAATCAATGTACTTTCTCCGGCAACCGCTGTACCAGCGCAAACAGCACGACCTCGTATGGAGGAGCCCTGCTCGTGGGAAACAAGTTGGACGGAGATCAGTATAATTACTATGATACGGAGTCTTCCCCGATCGGACATGATGTGAGCGTGGCACTGAACGATTGTACATTCGACGGCAACTCCATCGCGGCCAACACCACGGACGCCCCGGAAGCCACCGTGGCGGCAGGGGCCGTCTGTCTTTATCAGCCGGAGAACTGCACGGTCTCCCTGAGCATCGACGGCGGCGAAATCAAAAACCACGACGACAACACCGACCTCTGCGGCGGTGCCATCTATGTCGAAAGCGGTACGCTCTCCATCGGCGGCGATGCCCGGTTTACTTCCAACACGGCACTGCAGGGCGGAGCCGTCTATCTGCAAGACGGGACGCTGAATGTCGGAAAGAGCCTTTTCTCCTCCAACGAGGCGCTCGCTTCCGGTCTCAATGGCGGCGGAGCCGTCTGCTGCGCCGGAGGGACTGCGACTTTTAACCAGACCTCTTTTATCGGCAACGCTGCGGCCGACTGCGGCGGAGCGCTCTTCCTTGGCAACGGCGGACAACTGCAAAACTGCACATTTTCCGAAAACACCTCCGGCACCCGCGCGGCCGGCTTGATGGTCAGCGGCTCCGCCGGCGTGAGCATTACCGGCGGTCGTTTTACCGACAACACGGCCGCATCCCAGGGCGGTGCCATCAGTATTTTCCAGGGGAGCACGGCCGGCATCACGCTCACGGAAGTGGCTTTCTCCGGCAACCGTGCCGATACTTCCGGAGGCGGCGCTTTCTGCTCTTCTGCGGATGACGGCAATGTCTTCTCCTTTACCCGTTGCCTCTTCAGCGAAAACAGTTGCAAGAATCACGGCGGCGCCATCGCCAACTACAAGAACGCCGACCTGACCCTGCTTGACTGTCAGTTCAGCGGCAACTTCTCCGATACGATGTACGGCGGAGCCATTTACAATGCCGGGGAGGGAAAGGCGACCAATACGCTGAGCATTACGGGCGGCAGTTTTACCGGCAACCACGCATACCGGGGCGGCGGCGCCATTGAAGTCAGCCAAAATAGCGTGGGCATCTGCTACGCCAACTATGTCCTGCGGAATGTCACCTTCAACGGCAACTATACGACAATTACTTCCGGAGCCTTCGGCCGGGGCGGCGCACTGGCGTCCCTGACATCAGGAACGGGCCTCATTTCCGGCTGCAC
>CAMNQO010000127.1 GCA_946549475.1 uncultured Bacteroidales bacterium | reverse complement strand
GTGATGAAAGGTCATCCCGTCCTGCTCAACCGTGCTCCGACCCTGCACCGGCTGGGTATCCAGGCCTTCCAGCCCCGTATGATCGAGGGTAAGGCCATTCAGCTGCACCCGCTTGCCTGTACGGCTTTCAACGCCGACTTCGACGGTGACCAGATGGCTGTTCACCTTCCCCTGGGCAACGCGGCGATTCTTGAGGCCCAGTTGCTGATGCTCGGAAGCCACAACATCCTCAACCCGGCCAACGGTACGCCGATCACCGTCCCTTCCCAGGACATGGTGCTGGGCTTGTACTACATCACCAAGATCCGTCCGGGAGCCAAGGGAGAGAACAAGACCTTCTACGGCCCCGAGGAAGTGATCATCGCCCTCAATGAAAAAGCGATTGACATCCACGCGGAAATCAATGTGCGCATGCCGGTGGACAAGATGGATGCGGGCAAGGGGACGCACATCATCAAGACGACGGCGGGCCGCATCATGGTCAACAAATATGTTCCTGACGAGGTCCCCTATGTCAACGAAATCTTCGGCAAGAAATCGCTCCGCAACATCATTTCCCTGGTCATCAAGAATACGGGTATCTCGCGCACGGCGAAGTTCCTCGACGACATCAAGAACCTGGGATACTACATGGCTTTCAAGGGCGGTCTGTCCTTCAACCTCGAAGATGTGCTGATTCCTCAGGAGAAACAGCAACTCATCGAAGACGGTTACCGTCAGGTCAACGAAATCAAGGGACAGTTTGCCTGGGGTCTGATTACCAACAGCGAGCGTTACAACAAGGTCATCGACCTGTGGACGGCCATCGACAACAAAATCAGTTTCGCGGTGTCCCAGCAGATTGCCGGTGACAAACAGGGATTCAACCCCGTCTATATGATGCTGGATTCCGGCGCCCGTGGCTCTACCTCCCAGATCAAACAGCTTTGCGGTATGCGCGGTCTGATGGCCAAGCCCCAGAAGTCCGGCGCAAGCGGAGCCGAAATCATCGAGAACCCGATCATCTCCAACCTCAAGGAGGGCATGTCGGTGCTCGAATACTTCATCTCCAGCCACGGTGCCCGCAAGGGTCTGGCCGATACCGCCCTCAAGACGGCGGATGCCGGTTATCTTACGCGCCGTCTGGTGGATGTCTCCCACGATGTGATTGTCAACGAGGAAGACTGCGGCACCCTCCGCGGACTCATCGCGACCGCCATCAAGAGCAAGGACGAAGTCGTCGAGACCTTGGGCGAGCGCATCCTCGGCCGCTGCCCCGTTCACGATGTGTACAATCCCCTGACGGGCGAACTCATCGTGGCGGCGGGCGAAGAAATCACCGAAGAGATTGCCGCGACCATCGAAAGCCTCCCCATCGAGCAGGTGGAAATCCGTTCCGTCCTCACTTGTGAAAGCCGCAAAGGCGTCTGCGCCAAGTGCTACGGACGCAACCTGGCCACGACCCGCATGGTGGAAAAGGGTGAGGTGGTCGGCGTCATCGCCGCCCAGTCCATCGGTGAGCCGGGTACCCAGTTGACCCTGCGTACCTTCCACTCCGGTGGTACATCTTCCTCCGCCGTCGCGGACAGTTCCATCACATCCAAATATGACGGAAGGCTGCAATTCTCCGAACTCCGCACCATCGAGAGGGTGCTGGAAGACGGCAGCAGCCAGGAAGTGGTCGTCAGCCGCACGACGGAAGTCAAGATTGTCGATGAGAATACGGGGATTACCTACTCCCAGTACGATATCCCTTACGGCTCCATCCTCTACAAGAAAGACGGTGAAAAAGTCAGCAAGGGCGACCGGATCTGCGAGTGGGATGCCTACAACGCCATCACCATCATCGAGAATGCCGGTACGATTCATTTCGAAGACATGATCGACGGACAGACCTACCGCGAAGAAATCGGAGACGAATTCAGCCAGGTCCGCGACAAGGTGACCATCGCTTCCCAGGACAAGACCAAGACGCCTGCCATCCTGGTTGTCGGTGAGAACAACGAGATCCTGCGCAAATACAACCTCCCGGTCGATGCACATGTCATGGTGAACGACGGTGACGCGGTCAAGGTCGGTGACATCATCATCAAGATTCCCCGCAAGTTCGGCAAGTCCAGCGATATTACCGGCGGTCTGCCGCGTATCACGGAACTTTTCGAGGCCCGCAACCCCTCCAATCCCGCCATCCTCTCCGAAATCAACGGCGAGGTCACGATGGGCGGTATCAAGAGAGGTAACCAGGAAATCACCGTCACCAACAAGAACGGCGACAAGAAAGTCTATCTGGTGCCCACCACCCGTCAGATCCTGGTACAGGAGAACGACTATGTGAAGGCCGGTATGAAACTTTCCGACGGTGCCATCTCTCCGACCGACATCCTGAACATCCTCGGTCCCGTCAAGGTCCAGGAGTACATCGTCAACGAGATTCAGGAGGTGTATCGCCTGCAAGGTGTGAAGATCAACGACAAACACTTCGAGATTATCGTGCGCCAGATGATGCGCAAGGTCAAGATCGAAGATCCCGGCGATACGGACTTCCTGCAGGAAGAACTGGTGGACAAAGTGGCATTCCGCGACACCAACGACGCGCTCTATGGCAAGAGTTTCGTCGAGGATGCCGGTGACTCCGAGAAGTATTTTGCCGGAGACATCATCTCTTCCCGCGACCTGCGTGCCGAGCAGTCTTCGCTTGAGCGCCAGGGCAAGAAGCCGCTGAAGGTGCGTGACGCCCGTCCCGCCACGGCGAGCCAGATGCTCCAGGGTATCACCCGCGCCGCATTGAAGACCGACAGTTTCATCTCCGCCGCCTCCTTCCAGGAGACGACCAAGGTGCTCTCCGAAGCCGCCATCCGCGGCCGCGTGGACACCCTCGAAGGTCTCAAGGAGAATGTCATCTGCGGTCATGCCATCCCGGCCGGTACCGGTCAGAAGGAGTTCCAGGAAATCCTGGTCACTTCCCGCAACGATGCCGCCGAACTTAACCTGGAAGATTTTTAAGAGATACATCTATATGAAAAGCCGCCGGAGCCATCCGACGGCTTTTTTGTTTATTCAGATTTTTGTCGTTTTTGTCCGATAAAATCATTATTTTTGTAATCATGAAAAAATGGGTTTCCTTCCTGTTGCCAGGATTGACGGTCGCAGGCGCATGGAGTCGGCGGTCTGATGTCCGCGAAGAGGCGCGTTCTGACCTGCGGGCGCGGATCTGGCTTTTCGTCAACTATCCGGAAAACAAATTTTAACCTATGGATACAATCTATCAAGTCCTCAAGATGCTGGGATGTCTGGGCATGTTCCTCTATGGAATGTCCCTGATGAGCGGAGGACTTCAGAAACTGGCCGGTGATTCGATGCGCAGTTTCCTCGCGTCCATGACATCGACGCGTTTCAAATGCGTGCTGACAGGTATCGTGGTGACCGCCCTGGTGCAGTCTTCTACGGCGACGACCTTGATGCTCGTGAGTTTTGTCAATGCGGGACTCATGGCGCTGGCCAATGCCATCGGGGTGATCATGGGAGCCAACATCGGAACGACGGTGACGGCCTGGATTTTCGCCCTGTCCTTCGACGGCTCGTTCAGCCTGGGCATGGTGGCCATCCCGCTGATGTTCTTCGCGTTCATCCTGTTGAGCATGAAAGGACAAAGAAAGCGCAACCTGGGTGAATTCATCATGGGTTTCGCCCTGCTCTTCCTCGGATTGTCCACCTTGAAGGACACGGCCTATCCCCTTCTGTCCAGCCCCTCCGTCCAGAGCATCCTGCACCCCCTGACCGGCTGGGGCTACGGCTCCATCCTGCTCTTCATGTTTATCGGTGCGCTGATGACGCTGATGCTCCAGTCTTCCGCCGCGACCATGTCCCTGACGATGCTGCTGGTGTCGGCCGGCGTAATCCCCTTCACGATTGCCGCCGCGATGGTGCTCGGTGAAAACATCGGCACGACCATCACCTCCAACATCGCCGCTTCTGTAGGAAATGTGTCCGCCAAAAGGACGGCCCGGGCCCACATGCTGTTCAATGTTTTCGGCGTCATCTGGGTACTCTGCCTGTTCGATCCCTTTCTCTCTTTAATCGGAAGAATCGTCGAGGGCTTCGGCTTCCCCAATCCCGTCACGACGCAGTTCGGCGGCAATACCGACGCACTGGTGGCCAGCCTGCCGTATTGCGTGGCGACCCTCCACACCCTGTTCAACGTCATCAATACCTGCATCCTCATCTGGTTCGTCCCGGTCATCGAGAAGGTCGTCACCTGGATGGTGCCTTCCCCCAAGGGAGACGAGGAGGAGGTTTTCCGACTCAAATACATCAATGCCGGTCCCCTCGCCACGGCGGAACTTTCCCTCAGCGAAGCCAACCAGGAACTGGTCAACTTCGGGGAAATCTGCTACAAAGGTTATCGCCATGTCCGGGATGCCATCAACGAGAGCGACCCCGAAAAGTTTGAGAAGATTAATTCCAAACTGGTCAAGTACGAACAGATTACCGACCGGATTGAGTATGAGATTTCCACCTACCTCAACGAGGTGTCCAAAGGGGAAATCAGCGAGAGTTCCGCTGCCCGCATCAAAATCATGTATAAGGTCATCGGCGAAATGGAGTCGCTGGGAGACTCGGGCGATGCCATCGGACGCCTGCTCAAGCGCAAGTTCGACCACGGCAAGATGTTTGACGAAGTCATGCTCGCCAAAATCAATCATCTGGCGGATCTGGTTGAAGATGCCTACCTGATTATGCTGGAAAACCTCCGCAATCCCGACCTGAAGGACATCAGCCGGGCCGTCGAGGCCGAGCGGGCCATCAACACCTGCCGCAACGACCTTCGTGAAGAGCATATCGCCAATCTTGAAAACGACCAGTATCAGTACACCACCGGTGTCTATTACATCGATCTGGTCAGCGAACTGGAACGCATCGGCGACTTCATCATCAATATCTCCGAGGCCAAGATGGGGATGATTCTCAAAAGCGACCAGTAGGTTTTCTCCGGAAGCGGAACAAGTGGAACAAGATGTTCGAACTATAATTTCTCTGACTTCATCCAAAGTTCACGAATATAATGCAGGTTTG
>CAMNQO010000126.1 GCA_946549475.1 uncultured Bacteroidales bacterium | reverse complement strand
CATAGCGGGTGATGACGCCGGCCATCACGATATTGCGTCCCTGGACCCGGGCCACTTTCAGTTCACGACGGATCAATGCGTTGACCTTCGCGCGAATGGCATCCTCCCGACGCAGCCATTTCCGGATATAATCCGCCGTGATCCGGCTGCGGACGGGGCCTGTCTTATTGTCGTTTGCGGCATCGGGCCGCATCCGGTCCTCTCCGGTATAGAGCGCCTCCATCGTATGGTGGAAGACGGTCCCCAGCATCCCGTTGTCCAGGTATTCGGCAACTTCTGCCGGCGCGGACAACTTGAGGATGTACTGGAAATAAAACTTCATCGGGCAGGTGGCGTATGTCTCGACGGAGGTGGCGGACAAGACGACATCGGCCATCTTTTCCATGACATCGGGCGTCTTTGCCTCCTCTTCTTCATGCGCATCGGCATCCGTCCGGCCGGCGGGCTCCGCATTATCGACGGGAAGCACTTCCGTCCAGTCTGTCATGTCCGCCCGCAGATGATAGCGGAGTTGTTTGATAAAACGGCTCTCCTCCCCGCGTTTGAGTCCTTCCGTCCGGTTGTCATACAAGAGCCAGACTTCACGGGCACGGGCTATCATCCGATAAAAATAATAAGCCCACATCGCATCCTGATGATCATAGGTCGGCAGGCCGAAACCCCGGCGCAACTCAACGGGAATGAAGGAAGAACTGACACTCTTGCGCGGGAACACCCCCTCATTGCACGAAAAGATGATCAGATGCTCAAAGTCCAGGCAACGCGACTCCAGCGGCCCCATCACCTGCAAGCCCTTGAGCGGTTCGCCTTCAAAGGGAATGGACAAGCCGCTGACAATCCGGTCCACCAGCCTCACAAAAGTCGCAGGCCTGATGGGCAAAGGTTTGGCGGCAAGTTGATTGATGGCAGCATAAGCCGCTTTGGCAAAACCCGTTTCAAAGTTCAGCGGCTCGTGACGGCTCATAACGGGCCCCACATACAGGATGATATCTTTGAGGTATTGCGCGAACAGACGGATCTGCTCCGGATCCGGAGCGGTCTGCCCTCCGGCAGAAAGCGGTGTTCCTGCCAGTGCAGGCGGATTGAGGACCGGGCGGAAAATCTTTTCCAGCACCTCGCTGCCGGCAAACGCGTCCCGGGGAATATAATAGGCCGCACTGTTCTTGATGGCCTTGACTTTGGCTTCCAGCGCAGGCTCCGTCTCATAAAACAACTTGAAAATCGGCGAGGCAAATATCCCCCACACCGGTTTGTGGTAAAAACGGAGGACAGGGTCTCCGCCCGCCCGGCCGTCAGGCGACAACGGATCGGAGTAACTGCGCACATTCAACTGAAGGGCCGTCAATTGCCCCAGGAAAGAATGGAACTCGCTCTGGCCCATCGGAAAGCCCATCGTCACATTGATGGACTCGATATCGGTCGGAATGGCATTGAGCACCGACATCAGCAAGCCCTCATCCGGCAGTACCAATGCGCAAGACTCCGGACGCAAGGGCGCAGCGGAAGTACCTGCGGAGGGTGCAGGGACGGCAGATGCGGGACCGCCGGCAGGCGGCAGCAAGCCGCATTGCGTGAGAATCGCCGGGATTTGCCGTGTCTGTCCGGTGGCGGACGCTATGGGCAGGACATTGATATGCGGATGCCCTTTCAGCACCTGCAAGGGGAAGGCCTGCGGAAAATCCTCGATATTTTGGCGCATGAAGGAAGAGCGGTTGTAGGCGTCCGCAATCCAGTCTCCGGGATAATCCCAGCAAAACTCCGCCAGACCGCGCCGCTTCCCCATCTGCTTGAGGATGAAATGCTCACACTCGGTCAGCATGTTCAAGCCCGTAAAAACGAACTTCTTCTGCCGGGGAAACAATTTGTTCAGGACATCGACCGGCGATTCCGGAAGCGACCCCGACCCGGCAAAACGGTCGCGGGCCCGGCGGTACACCCGTCCTTCGTACGAATATCCCTTCTCGTCGAGGGCCTTGTTGAAATTGACATACAAGGGATAGAGGATGTCCCAAATCTGCCTGAACGGGTGACGCGCATCGTGTTTGCGCCCCGGCCCCTTCCCGGCATCGGGATTGAAATTGGCCATGAAGCGCCTGATGGCAGTTTTCTGCCGCTCGTTGAGCGCCTCCAGCCCCGCATCCATCTCCTTGAACTCGGAAATATTGGTAAAAATGCCCTTGGGATTGCAATAATACTTGTCGATGTCCGAGAAATCACCGAGCAATACATCCCCCCAGAAGATGAACTCGTCCAGCGGCTCCGCCTCTTTGCGCAAGGGCCTGTAACAGTCGTACAGCGTCAGCAGCAAAGTCACGCGGTCCGTGGGAGACTCGCCCGCGACCTTGTAGAGAAAGTCGTTGATAGTCACCATCATGGGAGCCAGGAGCGGCTTGTCCGACAACTGTTTGAAATAACTTTGCAAGAAGAGCACCGACCGCCGGTTGGGCAGGATGAAACACAGTTCGTCCAGCGCGACCCGGCCGGCTCCCGGCGCCTGTGCCTGCTGCAGATAATGGGCTGCCACCTGCCGCAAAAAAGGATTCAGCGTATAATCAGTATTCATCATCCAAGTAACTTTCCAGATTCTCGTCCAACTCCGCCAATTCATCCTCCAACGCCTCCAGCCAGGCCTCGTTCATCCCGTCTTCGTCCATCGGGTCATAAGCCGCCCGGTCCCTCCTCTCCGGTCCGGACGCGAAGCGCCTGTCCGTCTCCGACGGAGGGTATGCCCGGCCGTCGTCCATCCCGGCGACCAGCGCATCCAATTGCCGGCGGTCTTTCTTGGTCGGACGGCCCGTCCCCGGATCCCGCCGGAAGGATACCGTCTCCACCGGCCGGGTCAACTTCGCCAGTTCGCTCTGCGGAGTCAGATTCTCCGCGAAGGCCGCCACATTCCGGGCCCCCTGCCGCTTCTGAACCAGTTCCGTCACTTTATATGTAAAGGTAGCCGGCCCCTTGCGGACCGCAATCATGTCACCGACTTTCACCTCTTTCGATGGTTTGGCATCCGCCCCGTTTACACGCACTTTACCGCCGCGGCAGGCCATGGTCGCATCCGAGCGCGTCTTATACGCCCGGATGCTCCACAAATACTTATCGACTCTTACGGCATCCATACCTGATCATAGCCGGAATACGGGGAGGAGTCAAAAACGGAAATCGACAACGATGGGCAGATGGTCCGAAGGACGGCACAGCGGCTTGGCGATGGAATCGCGGTGATTCTTGGGATAGCCTTCGCGAAGCACGCGGATGTCGCGGATCTTTTCGTACAAAGGCGGGGTGCAGTACACGAAGTCGATACGCCGTTTGGAGAGCGTGGTGGACTGGTATTCACCCGGATACTTGAGACTGACGGCATCCAGATAGGGCGTCTCGGCAGTTATGTAGTCATGCGTGAGGAACGCCGTATCATCTTCCTTGCGGCCCAGGTGGAAATTGTCGGCCCGGGAAATCGCATTGAAATCGCCCAGCATCATCCACAGTCCGTTTTCAGCCCCGGGACGCTCCTCGAGCGTATGGGCGACGATGTAGCGCAGTTCTTTCTCACGGAAGCGGTCGCCGTCCCCCCGTTTCTTGCTCTCCTTCTGGAGTTCGGGGTCCGTCAGGCCATAATCGTAGGCAAAAGGATAGGTATGGACCGTCACGATATGCAGACTGTCACCGCCCACGGGAATAGTCGCAAGGCCCGCGCCATGGACCACCTGGACATCCCCTTCTCCCACCAGCCTTTTGACGAGGCGGATGGGACGCTTGGCGGTGATTACCTGCGGGAATCCGTCCCGTTTGCCGGCCAGCACGGCATATTCGTGGCCGTAACGCCGCGCCAGCAAATCCCAGTTGTACGGAAGATAAAACTCTTCCCGTTCCGTCATCTTTTCGTGCAGGTCGGTACGGTAGCGCGATTCGGCCTCGCACCATACGCACACATCGGGATCGACAGATTTGACGAACGCGACAAAATTGACATAATCATTGCCCTGGTCCGCCCACATCCCGTCCTGGATGTTCCAGTAGAGCACCCGCAAATCTTCAGACTTCTGGCAGGAAGAGAGGGCCAGCAAGGCGGCAGCCATCATTAAAATTCGTTTCATTGTACTATAAATTATATATGATTGTTCTGCTGATTGAGCGGCTATATTTTCTCCATCCGGCTGCGCGGCAGCATCACCTTCAGGGCTGCGGGAAGCACTTCCAGCTCGAACTCCGTCCCCGCTTCGAAAGGGTCGCCGTCACAATGGGCCGCTCCCGGCCGTGTACGGGTGATATGGACCCTGGAGGCCGAAAAATGGAGATAGCGGCGGCTTGACTGCGCCCGTCCGGTCATAAGGCGCGTGGCCAGATCAGGGATTTCCATCGTGGAAAACGGACGCACGACGATGACATCCAGCAGCCCGTCCTGCAAGGAAGCCATGGGCGCAATCCGCGCCCTGTTCCCCCATTGGTTGGCATTGGCCACCGTGACGAACACCGCCGGACCGCTCCAGGACTCATTTTCCGTTTGGATGGTATATTGGTCTTCCGGATGCCGCTGCCAGTCCCTCCAGGCCAGGGTGATATAATTGGCCAGCCCCCGGCTTTCCGATGAAGCGAAATCCAGACTTACGCTGGCATCCAGTCCCAGGCCGGCCGTACAGAAAAAATAATTTCCGTTCATGCGGGCCACATCCATCCTCGTCCGGAATCCCTCATTGAGCACTTGCACCGCTTTGTCCGGGTTGCGGCTGACGCCCAGATGAAGGGCCAGGCCATCCCCGCTCCCGCAAGGAATCACACCCAGGGTCTTGTCCGACCCCAGCAGTCCCCGCGCCACCTCGCTGACCGTACCGTCACCGCCGACCGCCACAACCAGCGGGGAAGCAGCCTCCCGGGCCATCCGGGTGGCGTCGCCCGCCTTCTGCGTAAATAAGATCTCCGGGCGGTACAAAACAGGGTCCAGACACCGCTCGATGGCGGCTATCACCCTGCTTTTATCCTTCCCTCCGGAAATGGGGTTGACAACAAAACGGACATCGGTCATCTCACACAACGCTTATGAAGTCCAAAAATACGATTTTTTCTTTTGCCGTGTTACATTTTTTTGCAGATTTTCGTTAACTTTACGGGAATTTTCACATTCTTATCGAAATATATAA
>CAMNQO010000125.1 GCA_946549475.1 uncultured Bacteroidales bacterium | reverse complement strand
GGCCCGGGGTGCGGGCGGCGACAGCACTTATGTCATCAACACCAACATCCCTTTCAGCGATTTGGACCAGACCATCACCTATGACAGTGAAGAGGCTGAGCCCGAGCAATGGATTACGGGCATTTCCGTGGCCGACGCCCAGACGCTCAGACGCACGATGACCATCAGCACCCGGAAGAATGAGGATGAGAACAATCCCCGTACGGCCGTGGTCCGTTTCCGTTTTACGGACGGCTGGGGCGAGTCGGTGACACTGGCGTTCAATGTCATCCAGCGTACGGCCCGCGAGAAAATCGGTACGACCGTCTCGATGCGCGATCTCAAATACGAATATGTCCAGTCCGGCAAGCCCATCGACAAGTATATCATCGTCGAGGGCATTGTGGTCAGCAACAATGCGGGGCGCAATGCCGGGGAGGACGAGCAACTTACGACCTCCTCCATCGACTATACCGGGGACCAGCGGACGATCTATCTGGAGAGTTTCGACGGGACGCAGGGCATCTGTCTGATGACCAATACCGTCGATGACAATGTGACCAGCCAGTTCGACCATCTGCAAGTCCTGCTGTACAATACGGTGCCGGTGCTGCATTCCGACCCCGAATATCTGACCATCAGCGGCGTGCGTTCCAGCATGATCGTGGGGCAGAGCCGCGGCCAGGCCTCGGATGTGCCGGTCAAGGCCAGGGCGATGAAGGACCTGAAGGACAGTGATATCTTTACCTATGTCCGTCTCCAGAATGTCGAAATTCCGGTCCGCAAGGGCTCCCTCGTTCCGGTCAACGAGGGCTACACCATCGCGGCCAACGCCCATCGTTTCCCCAAATATCCCCGCCTGATCCGGGATGTCAACGGAGACTGGATGTATCTGCTGACCAATACGGTCTGCCAGTACCGCAATGACGGTACCCGGCTGCCTTACGGTTCCGGTACGATGTCCGGTGTCATCGTCCATGAGCGTTTCCCGCGCTTTGAATGGCGCAACGCCGCCGACCCGGCGGAGATGGAGGAGGACCCGACCCTCGGCCGCATCGGCACTTACCAACTCCGTCACCAGACCAAGGAGGATATCTGGAGCGGTATGCAGGACGATTTTGAGGACGGCTTCTCCAACCTCCTTGCCGAGTACCGTTACTGGCGGCCGGACAAGACGCAGGGCGTCTGCCTGCCGAGTTACGGCACCAACGGCTGGTTTACCCACACCTACCAGAAAAAATATACCGGCTCGGATGCCAAAGACTATACGGAAGAAGCCTTCAACCAGCATTTCTTCCCCGTCGGCGCCTTTGATTATCTGGGCCCGATCGGAAACAACAAAAATTACATGTTCGGCGTCCACCTTGGCAACGAGAACGGTCTGGGTATCATCCTCGACCCTTCCAAGGAGCGCTGGATCACCGATATGTCCGACCTGGTGGACAATACCGGCGCCCGTCCCCAGTGGTGCGGTCCGAATGCGGCTTCCTTTTTCTGCCGCTACGATGAAAACGAGTACGGAAGCATCAACTATACCTCCTCCGGCAACCGGGGCAAAGGCCACATCCCCGGAGAGTGTTATGAAGGCTTCGGCTCCGACTACTGGTGGGATTATGAGAACGGCAAGACCTATGCCTGGCTGCTCAAGTTCTCTACGGCGGGCATCAATGCCTCCGGCCTGTCCTTGCAGATAGCGACGCTCAATACCAGCCAGTCCATGTTCACGCCCCGTTACTGGGTGGCCGAATGGGCGACGACCGACAATCAGGACGATGCCAACTGGCGCACGATCCGGGAATATACCGTCCCCGACGTGTCCGTCTGGTCCAACACCCTCTACTCCTCCAGCGTCGGCTACAAACAGATAGATTTCGCCCTGCCTTCCGACATGCTCGGCAAGGAGAATGTCTATATCCGCCTACGGCCGACCAGCGACATCTGCAGCAGCGGCATCGACTATGCCGAGGCCCGTATGAGCGATTCGGCCAGCGACACGCACACCAATTCGATTTGTTACATAGCCATAAGATACAATAAGTAATATGAAACACACGCGCTTTTTTCCTTTTGCGGCCCTCGCGGCTTCCCTCTGCCTGCTTTCCTGCAACAAGGAGACGGTGGAAAGTTCCGTTGTCTCCGATGAGCCGGTAAAGACCGATACCGGATTCAGTGCCTGGCTTCCCGGAGCGCAGCCCGAGACGAAGACATCCGTCAATTTCTCCGACGGCGGCAAGGTCCTGTGGACGACCGACGACCCGATCCTGGTCTCCAACGGTTCACAGACCTCCACGATGTATATCAAGCAGGGCGGCGGTACGGGCAGTTCGCTTTATACCACCGGTACGGTCCTGACGGGCGAAGCGTTCTATGCCGTCTATCCGGCGTCCGGCGCTTCCTACGAATCCGGGATCTATAACAGTACGATTCCGGTCATCCAGGCCTGGAAGGACGGCGGTTTTGCCGACCAGGTGTTCCCGATGGTGGCGGAGGCCGGTGCTGACCGCCTGCTGTCTTTCAAGAATGCTGCTTCGTTGCTGCGCATCGTGCCCTCCACGACCTTTTATGCCGGGCAGACCATCCTGTCGGCGGTGGTGTCCGCCGATCAGAACCTGGCCGGTGCCATCGCTGTCAACTACAGCCAGGGCGGCACGCCTTCCGTGAGTTGTTCCGGCTCCAAGAGCGTGACCCTCAACATCCCCTCCGGCGCGACCTTCGGGACGCCGTTGTATGTGGTTGTCGCTCCCGGCAGTTATACGGGCCTGAGCGTGACCCTGACCCTCAGCAGCGGGCTGAAATATGTCCACAATGCCGGAGCCGTCACCGTGGACCGCTCCAAGTACCAGACCATCAGTTTCACCGCCACCGACAACTATACGGACCTGTCCGCTTCCGGCACGGGCAACTGTTATATGATCAAGGCGCCCGGCTCGTACAAGTTCAAAGCGACGACCAAGGGCAACGGCGTGCCCACCTCCTGCGGCCTGAGTGCCAATACCACCGGCATTTCCGCCGTCAAGGTGTACTATACCGACGGAGAGACTTTCTACAACGGCTCGTTCTCTTATCTGGACGGCTATGTGTACTTCACCACCCGCAACGGCTCCCTGCCTGTCGGTACGGCCCTCGTATCCGTGACGGATGCGTCCGGAACGACCCTCTGGTCCTGGCACCTCTGGTCCAATCCCGCCATCGCGGATGTCACCCTCTCCGACGGTTCGACCTGGCTCAACATGAACCTCGGCGCCCATCAGGTGGCGTTCAACGACACCGGCTTCAACGGTTATTATTACCAGTGGGGCCGCAAGGATCCGATACAGCAGGCGCTCGGCGTCAACAATGTCCTGGATTCGCCTTTCGTCAGCCACGCTTCCCAGACGGACGGCTCGCTGGCCAATTCCATCAAGAATCCGCTGTTCTTCTATGGCGGCTACAGCACCGGCGGCGTCAACATCAACGACTGGTGTACCTTCGATGACGACGTCAAATATTACGACTGGTGGAACAAGAACATCACCTCGGATGACAATCAGGCTGCGCCTGTGGGCAAGACGATGTTCGATCCCTGCCCTCCGGGCTACCATGTACCGACCTACGCCGAAGTGGTGGATGTCTGCAAGCTGACCAAGGCGGCCGGTACGAAAGGGGCCGTCCTGGACGGAAAACTGTTCTTCCCTTATGTGTCCAGCCGTGCTGCCGGCATCAATAAAAACCAGTGGGGCGGCGTGGAAGAGAATCCCGACAACACGAGTGTCGGCGAACGCGGCTTCTATCACTGCACCAACCCTTGCAGCACCGGAGGCAAGTCCAACCGTACCGTGTATCGGTGGTATGCCCGCAAAGGAAGCGTCGGCTATTCCGGCTCCGTCATCCAGCGTGCCACAGGCATGGTCGTCCGTTGCAAAAAAGACTAAATCATCATAGCCATGGAACACAAAACCCTCCAGCCCCTTTCCGGGGACGGGCGATACGCAAGCCCGGCTCTTCAAGTCAAATCCCTTACGGTCCGTATGCTCTGTGCTTCCCCGACCGGGATGGTCGAGCAATACACCGAGACGGAATTTGACTGGGATTAACCCTTAAAACGCTATCGTATGAAAAGAATCAGTTACCTCTTTCTGTTGATATCGCTCCTCTTCGCCTGTGCGAAGCAGGAAGTTGCCGGCCCGGATGCCGGCATGACCGGGTTCACGCTTGTCGAAGCGACCTTCTCCTCGGAGCCGGCTGTTATCCCGGATCCGGTCAGAACGACCCTGGGGGAACTTTCTGAGGGGAACCGTCCGGTCTATTGGTCCGAAGGAGACCAGTTGTGCATCAACGGCAGCGTGTCCGAAGCCCTGGCCGACGTCGTGCCGCAGCAGGCTTCCGCGCAGTTCCGCTTCAATGCCTTGCTGTCCTACCCCTACAAGGCGCTTTATCCGGCTTCTTTCTATGCCGAGTCCGGCAAAATCACCCTGCCGGCCACCCAGGCGTGGGCCGAGGGTACTTTTGCTGCCGGGACCGCTCCTGCTGCGGCTTATCTGACGGCGGCCGGCGCCCTGCAGTTGAGCAACCTGTGCGGGGTCTTGAAAATCAAGTTGCTGGCCAAGGAGGGCGGCGATGCGGACAAGATCACCCGCGTGGAGTTCCGTGGCAACGCCGATGAAAAGGTCTCCGGTGATTTCGGTCTGGATTATACCATGCCCGTCATCATCGCGGCTACGGCCACCGACCCTGCGGACAAGGCCGTTGCCGTGACGATGGACAATGCTTTGTCCGCTACGCAGGAGACGGAGGTGTATATCGTCGTGCCGGCGCGTACCTATTCCGCCGGATTTACTCTGACCATCATGGACGAGAGCGGTCATACGATGACTTCCGTCAACAACGCTCCGGTCACTTTTGAGAAAGGACGGATCCTGTCCAAGGCCACGGCGCTGGTGTTCGAGCCGACGGCCACGGTCATCGTCATCGACACCCCGGCCCAACTCAACGCCTTTGCCACGGCGTTCAATGCCGGAGAGTATGACGAGGATGTGATGGTGAAAGTCACGGCCGACCTGACTTATGACGAGACGACCAATGCCGGCTATACGACCATCGGCAATGAAAACTACAACTTCAAAGGCGTCTTTGACGGCGGCGGCTATACCATCGGCGGCCTGACGACGAACAAGGCGCTCTTTTATATTCCCGAAGACGCG
>CAMNQO010000124.1 GCA_946549475.1 uncultured Bacteroidales bacterium | reverse complement strand
ATCTGCATCTGGCTGATATGACGCTGCTCGTGGAGGGCCAGATTGTCAATCCAGGGAAGCGGGTCCGTCTCATTGACTTGGGGATTGGTGTAGATTTCCAGTCGTTTGGGCGCCCAGACGACGGTCGCATTGGAAGTGGCCGTATGGGTATGGAGGATGACGGATGTCTTGCGGCCCCATTGCCATTCTCCCGGCATCACGCCTGCGGAGCGTCCCACGGCCCGGCGGTATTTTTCCAGACTCCGGGCATATTCCCGGGCCAGGGAGTCCAGGCCGGCGGGATAGATGAGCCGATAAGTAGGGGTCTCGACGCTGCTCCAGCGCAGTCCGCCCGAATCCTCTCCGTTCAAGTAAAATTGTGCGTAAGCCTGCTGACCTGCAAATATCAGCAGCCATGCGCACAATCCGGCCAAACGAAGCGTCTTCATGGAGAGCTCTAACTCTTCTTTCTCTTGTAGCCGAAAATCAAGCGGATCAATGCCGGAATCAGACTGTCGGAAGAGACGCCGAGCCTCTTCGCGCTGATGCGTGAAAGGGCTTCTCCCACGATTCGGGAAGGCGTGTAATAATCACGCGCAGACATATAACTGCGGGTCAGTTTTGCCTCTTGCTTGTTCATCTTGACCTGATTCTTCAGGATGGCGATGTCCAGTTCTTCTTTCGGGGCGTTGTCCGGGAAAAACAAATTCAAGAACAAAGTCTTGTAGGTGTTCATGAAAAGGTGGTTCCGGAGCAGGAATAGAATCAGGAGTATCAGAAGCAGGACGGCGGCTACGGAAAAGGCTGCCAGGGAGTAACTGCCCATGATTTCGCCCAGCCAAATTACGCAGGCGGCAGAAAGGACGAGCAAAAAGGCACCGGCGACAATGAAAAGCAAGATGATGCTTGTCAGGGTGCAGGAGGCTTGTGAAAGCCCTTTGGTCGTGTTGAGTTTGACATCGTCCAGGCGCGAGTCCAGATAGGCGCGCGCATCCCGGGTCAGATCGTCCAGCGGCGTGGTGAATTTATTCATCTCCTTCATTATCTTCTTCCTCGTTTTCGTCTTCTGCGTTGATGGACTCTTCCAGTTCATCCAGACGGCTTTTGACGGCGCTTTTGAGTTTTTCACGGGATTTTTCTCCCGATTCAGGAGCAAACAGCACTCCCAGGACCACACCGGCGGCAAGGCCGGTCATCAAAGCAAAAAAAGTATTGGCTTTCATTGTGATAAAAAATTATGATTGATTGTTGTGTACTTCGTTTTCCATGTCCGGCATCAGCCGCCGGACCGCCTTGTTGCCGTAGAAGAAGCGCCCGGCGATGACGCGTATGACTGTGTAGGCCGGGATGGCGGCCAGCATGCCCGTCACCCCGCCGATGTGCGCGGCCAGCAGAATGACGATAAAGACTTCCAAGGGCGTCGCCTGGATGCTTTTCGAGTAGATAAGGGGCTGATAGACGAAATTATCGACCATCTGCGCGGCGAGCATGATCAGCAGTACGATGAGGGCGAAAATCCAGATATTGACTTCCAGGCCTGTGCCGACCCCGTATTTGAGGACGACACAGAGGGTCACGCCCAGGATTTCCCCGATAAGCGGACCGATGTAGGGAATGATGTTGAGAATCCCTGCGATGAAGGCGATGCCGACGGCATAGCCGGCTCCGATCCGGGCAATCAGCCACAGGCCGAGAAAGTCAATCAGCGCGACACCGAACATCTCAATGATGAGTCCCACGAAATAACGGGAAAGCAGGCGTTCGATGTCTCCGACGGCTTGTCCGGCTTTCTCTTCCAGGCGGTCCGGCGTGAGGGCGCTGATGATTTTTCGGAAAAGTTGTCTGTCCTTGATGAAAAAGAATGAGATGAACGAGACGCAGAAGCCGCCGATGACAAAATCGACCACCGTGGAAGCCAGCGAGCCCAGAATGCCCGTGAAACTGATTTGGGAAAGGAAGTCCTTGACATACCCCAGGATGAGGCCCACCCCGTCGAAATCCGCGCCCACCCAGGGCATGGCGCCGACAATCCACAGGTTGACATTGTCAATGAGGTTCCCTTCGGGCAAATGGATGTTGTTGAAAAGCGAAGCGTCCCGGATAATGCCGGTCACGACCGGAATGACCTGGGTGACAATCAGCAGGAGACCGCCGAGGATGCAGACGATGGCCAGCATGGCCAGCAGCCAGTCCGGGGCGGAGTGTCCTTTGATGCGGACTTTGCGCATCGCGGCCGTCAAAGGCTGTCCGATGAGCGAGACGATGAAGGCCAGAATGATGTACACCAGGACACTGCGAAAATACAGGCACAAGGCGATGATGGCGGCCGCAGCCCCCAGTTTCATCAGGTAATCGGCCAGTTTGTCGATATTTCTCTGCGTTTCCATTTCCATGAAGATATTATTCCACCACCTCTCCGATGAGCGTGGCGGGGGTGGTGGAAGTGATTTTTATGCGTACATAGTCGCCGGGCTGATGTCCTTTTCCGGGAAAGACGCACATCATATAATTGGACGCCCGGCCGCAGAGGAAGCCTTCTCCCCGCTTGGCCGGTCCTTCGACCAATACGGTCTGAATGCTGCCGGCAAGGGCGGCGTAGCGTTCTTCGCTTTTGCGCATCTGCAGGGCGATGATTTCATTCAGGCGGCGCGTTTTGACCTCCGGCGGTACATCGTCGGGATAGCGGCGGGCGGCCAATGTACCGGGGCGCTGCGAATACTGGAACATGAATGCGGAGTCGAAACCGACCTCTTCCATCAGGCTCAGGGTGTCCCGGTGGTCGGCTTCCGTTTCGGAACAGAAGCCCGCAATCACATCGGTCGTCAACCCGCAGCCGGGGATTTTCTCGCGGATGGTACGCACGCGCTCCAGATACCAGGCCCGGTCGTATTTGCGGCGCATCTTCTCCAGGATGCGGTCGCTGCCGGACTGGACGGGGAGGTGGATGTGGCGGCAGATATTATCGTGCGCCGCCATCACATCCAGCAGTTTGTCGCTGATGTCGGAAGGATAGGAGGTCGAGAAACGGACCCGTAAGCGGGGATGGACGGAAGCCACTTTTTCCAGCAGATCGGCAAAGTCCACGACTTCGGAAGCCTCTCCTTGCGACGGTCCCACCCAGCGGTAGGAATCGACATTCTGGCCGAGCAAAGTCACTTCCCGGTAGCCGTTTTCATACAGTTGGCAGGCCTCCCGGACGATGCTGGCCTGGTCACGGCTGCGTTCGGCGCCCCGGGTGTAGGGTACGACGCAGTAGGAACAGACATTGTTGCAGCCCCGCATGATGGAAATGAATGCGTTGACCCCGTTGTTGTCCAGGCGGACGGGAGTGATGTCCGCATAGGTCTCGTCCCGCGAGAGGAGCGTATCGATGCCTTTCCCTTCGACACGGCACTGCGCCAGCAACTCGGGCAGGCGGCGGTAACTGTCGGGGCCGGCGACCAGATCGACGGTCGCATTTTCCAGCAGTTCTTCCTTCAGGCGTTCGGCCATGCAGCCCAGGATGCCCACCAGTACGCCGCGCCGTTTCTTTTTCTGGAAAGCAAACTGCTCGATCCGTCCCCGAATGCGCTGTTCGGCGTTGTCCCGGATGGAACAGGTGTTGGCCAGAATCACATCCGCCTCCTCCATCCTTCCGGTGTAGCGGTAGCCCTCCTTTTGCAGGATGGAGAGTACGACCTCGCTGTCATTGAAATTCATCTGACAGCCGTAGGTCTCTATATAGACTTTGCCTTGCGTCGCGTCGTCCGGGCTCAGGGGTTTCAGTAAATTCATATATCTGTCGTATCTGGAGGACAAAGATAGGGATTATTTTGTAAAAGATTTTGCTTTTCACTCGACTTAATCGTATCTTTGCAACGATGAAAAGTTGTATGAAACGGATATTGTGGACAGGACTGATGGCGCTTGCGTTGTTGGCGGCCGCTTCTTGCGCAGGCCCCGACAACCTTCGCAAAATGAATGTGCACTCCGGGAGAGTCACCGGCATCCGTCTTCCGTCCGCCGGTCAGCCGGCCATCACCCTTTCCGTGCAGGCGGAGGTGGACAATCCGGCCGGCTATGTCAAGTTGAGTGATATCTCCGGCGTGTTGCATTCCGGGAAACTGACCCTCGGTACATTTACTGCGGATGACTTTTCGATAGAGCCGCGCATGTCGAAAGAATATGCCGTCAAGTTGTATCTGACGCCCGACAGCGGCCTTTCTTTCTTCACGCTCATGGGACTGTTGCGCGATTTCGACCCGGATGATTATGTCTTTGACCTTGACCTTCGCCTCAGTGGCAGCCCCAACGCCAAGGGCCCCCGCTACAAGTTGAAAGACCTGCCGGCCAGTCTCCTTCTGGGACATTCCCGTTAATCCGACCAAAGCCGAAATGATGAAAATTTTGATGCCCCATACATTCAACCTGTCCGCGACGGTCCTTGTCTGCGGTTTGCTGTTCCCGCCGGCGATTTTTGCTGCGGCCCGGATGCCGGCGGAAGAAGAAGTGCCGGCTTCCAATGATTCCGTGCATTACGAAGTAGTGGATTCGATTGTCTATGTCCCCGTTTCACGGGTCGATACGAGTCTGGTCGGGAGCAATATTTTCAAGATATTGGCCGAGCCGGGACCCGGCCGGGCGCCCGTGCATGTCCGGCAGAGCCGGAAGGTGGAGGATGCGATGGCTTTGCGCAGCCAGGCCAACAAGGAACGGACTTTCGAGGGCTATCGCGTGCGCATTTTTTTCAAGGAATCGGCGCGTGCGGAATCCGAGGATATCCAAAAGGCCTTTGCGGCCCGCTATCCCGGCATTCCGGCTTACCGCAGTTATGCCAATCCTTATTTCAAGGTGACGGTCGGTGATTTCCGGACCAAGTCCGAGGCGATGCAACTGTTGTCCCGGATTATCACGGACTATCCCACCGCTTTCGTGGTCAAGGAGGCGATCAATTACCCGGTTGTCGATAAGGAAAATACCTATTTCATCGACACGGTTCAGGTCTTCAAACCCATCCGGATGATTCCGTCAGGAGAGTAGCAGGGCGATGGCGCAAGGACTTTCACTGGAGCAAAAGTTGCAGCAGCGGCTTTCCCCGTTGCAGGTGCAGACCATCAAGATCCTTCAACTGCCGCAGCAGGAACTGGAGGCGATGGTCAGGAAGGAACTCGAAGAGAATCCCGTCATCGAGGACACCCCCGCCGTGCGCAGTGAGGAA
>CAMNQO010000123.1 GCA_946549475.1 uncultured Bacteroidales bacterium | reverse complement strand
AGGAGAAAATCAAGGAGGAGACCAAGGCGACCATCCGTTGCATCCCGATGGATTCCTATGTCTGCGAAGAAGAGGGCAAGTGCATCTACAGCGGCAAGCCCTCGAGCCGCCGCGTTTTATTTGCCATATCATATTGACACCCGAATCGTCTTTCTCTCATTTCGATTGTTTATTTAATAAAATCATCATGAAAAAGAATGTTATCATGTTTTTGGCCGCAACGATGTTGTCGTTGTCGGCATACGCACAGGAGGCCAGTCCTGCCCAGCAGGATGCCGTAGAAATCGCCAATTCCGAGCCCGTCGTTCCCGAGAAGCCCAAGGCTTCCGAGTTCTGGTATCTGGATTTCAACGGCAATCTCAACTATGGCGGTACTTTCCAGCAGAACTGGGCGGCCGGTGGTGACGAGTTCTCCCACAACCTGCGGGCGTTCATCGATGCCAACGCCAATTATAAGAAGGATGCGATTTTCTGGAAAAACCGTCTCCAACTAGATTTCGGTTTCCTTTATGCCGCTTCCAAACCGATTCTTCAGAAGAGCGACGACCGTATCTACTTCGAGTCCAAGTTTGGATACAATATCGCGGAAAACCTCTTCCTCTCCGCCAACTATGACTTCAAGAGCCAGTTTGCCAAAGGCTGGGACTATAAGGCTCCGAATGCTACCATTATCGGCAGTTATAACCAGGAAGGCGTGGAGCCCGCTACGCCGGCCACGGATTTGGAACAACTTTCCAAGAAAGACCGTGTCAAGGCTTGGGAAGACGCCCGCGTGCTGAAGTCCAACTGGCTGGCTCCGGCTTATACCAACCTCGCCATCGGTATCGACTGGACGCCGACCAAGTGGTTTTCGATGAGTGTCGCTCCGCTGACCGGCGGTTTTGTCATCGTCACGGAAGAGACTTTGCGCAAGGCTTATGGTATGGCGCTCGTAGATGAGAACAATGTCGGTCTCGGGTACAAGAGCAGCCGCTTTGAACTCGGTGCCCAAGTCAAGATGGACTTCAAGGTGACCATCAACGACAAGTTCAAATTTACCAGCCAGATTGTCGCTTTCACCGACTATCTGATGATGAACAAGAAAGACGGCGGTTACGGCCGTGTCGCGTGGGACAACCGTATCGACTTCACCCTTACCAAGTACATTTCCCTGAACTTTGTTACCAATATGCTATGGGACAGCAAAGTGCGTATGGATGTCAAAGGAAAGGGCGAAATCTGCCCCTTGCAGTGGAAAGAGATGCTGGGTGTCGGTCTGACCTACAAGATTGCCAACAAGTAAAACATGAAAATCCTCCTTGCGGTCAGCGGCGGGAAGGATTCGATGACGATGTCGGATCTGGCGCTGCGTGCTGCGGGCGGGGAAAATACAGAAGGCTTTGAGCGATTCCGGGGCGCCGTCCTCGGGGTCGCTCATTGCAATTTCCACCTGCGTCCCGGCGACTGCGATGCGGATGCGGCCCTGGTAGAGCAGTGGGCGCGCGCCCACGGTCTGCCTTTCCACCGGGCGGACTTCGATACGCTGGCCTACGCCCGGGAGAAGGGCGTCAGCATGGAAATGGCGGCGCGGGAACTGCGTTATGCCTTTTTCGCGCGGCTTTGCCGGAATGAAGGCTACGAGGCCGTCGCCGTGGCCCACAATGCGGACGACCAGGCGGAGACGCTGCTGCTGCACCTGATTCGCGGCTGCGGTCTGGAAGGCGCCTGCGCGATGGCTGCCGAGAGCCCGCTGCCCTATCCTTCGGAAGCGGCGCTTTCCCGGACGGGACGCGACGCATCGGGTGCCGGAGGGCCCCGCCCCTTGCTGCTGCGCCCTTTGCTGCGGCGGACGCGGGAGGAAATCAACGGGTATGTGATTGTACGCCGCGTGCCGTTTCGAGAAGACAAGAGCAACGCGGAATCGGTATGTCAGCGTAATCTGTTGCGAAACAAAGTCTTCCCTTTGCTGCGAAAAATCAATCCTTCAGCCGTGGAAACCCTGTGCCGGGACATCGGAAACTTTCGTCGCAGCCGTCAGGCGCTGGATTGGTATCTGCAGCATACATGGGATGAAGCGCTGCTTCCCGATATCCCGAACGCTTCAGGCTCAGCCCCGGTATCTGATCTGCCGGACGCTTGGAGGTGTGACCTCTCGCTCATTCCTCTGGCGATCCTCCCGGAAGCGCTTTTCCGCCTGCTCTCGGCTTATGGATTCGGATTCGAGACGGTGGATGCCGTTCTGGCTCTCACGAAAAGAGGGGGGAAAAAAGTGAACGCAAGCGAGGGCGTCTTGACGGAGGGCAAACTCTTTTATTCGGTAACACATGTTTTACTGGTGCGGGGAGACTTCCTGCGACTGCGTCCCAAAGAGTATGCCTCGCCGCAGCCGGTTGTCGAATGCATGGACTGGCGGGAGGGGATGCCCCTCAAACAGCCTGTCGGCGTGACGGCCGTCGATGCGGACGCCCTGCCCGAGGGCTGGACGATTCGCCCTTGGCGGGAAGGGGATTGGATGCGCCCGCTCGGAATGGGAGGCCGCCGCAAAAAACTCAGCGACCTCTTCGCCGACCTTGGTTTCGACGCCTTCGACAAGGCGGATGCTTGGGTTCTGGCCTCTCCTGAGCCTGTTTCCGGGGATGGGCAGGCAGCGGATGACCGTGCGCATGTCTGGGCCCTGATCGGTCACCGCATTGACGAATCCGTAAAAGTCATACCCGGAAAGACCCGTCGCTGCTGCCGTTTTTATATCTCATTCTGATGGAAGAGAATAAGAAAACTGCCGTTATTATCGGAGCAGGGCCGGCCGGTCTGACGGCCGCATACGAACTTCTCGTGAAGACAGGGGTGCGGCCTGTTGTTCTGGAGGCGGACGAGATGGTCGGAGGGCTCGCCCGGACCATCCTATATAAAGGAAACAGGATGGACCTGGGCGGCCATCGGTTTTTCTCCAAAAGCAAAGTGGTGACGGATTGGTGGTGCCGTATGATGCCCGTCCAGGGATCGCGTTCCAGAGACGATATTCTGCTGGGGCTGGATGACAAGGAGCTCTCGCCCGGCGGACCCGACCCGGAGACGGAGGACCGCGTGCTTCTCAAACGCCATCGCGTGAGTCGCATTTTTTTCTCCAGAAAATTCTTTGATTATCCGATTTCCTTGTCCAAGGCTACTTTCTCCAACATGGGTTTTATCCGTACGGTGAAAGCAGGCTTTGGCTACCTCTGCTCTATGTTGTTCAAGCGCAGGGAGCAATCTCTGGAGGACTTCTATATCAACCGCTTCGGCAAACCCCTATACAAAATGTTCTTTGAAGGCTACACACGGAAGGTCTGGGGCCTCCACCCCTCCAACCTGGGAGCTGACTGGGGCGGCCAGCGTGTCAAAGGCCTGTCTGTATGGGCGGTTGTCAAAGATATGGTGGGCAAAAAGTTCGGACGGACGGGGAGCGGGCGGCAGGAGACGTCCCTGATACAAGAATTTATTTACCCCAAATACGGCCCCGGACAGTTGTGGGAGACCGTAGCAGAAGAAGTGAAAGCGCGAGGCGGAGAAATCCGGATGTTGTCAGAGGTGGTGGGACTCCGGATGCAGGCGGGACGCGTCATCGGGGTGGAATACAAAGATGCCACCGGCCGCATCCATACGCAGGAATGCGACTATGTATTGTCTTCGATGCCCATAAAGGAACTGGTGGCCGCCATCCAAGATGAGGGAAAACCGGATGAGGCCGTCCGCATCGCTTCCGAGCTTCCTTATCGCGATTTCATTACCGTAGGTCTCTGCGTCAGGAAACTGAAAATCTTAAACGAGACTGCTATCAAGACTTGGCAGAACCGTGTGCCGGACACTTGGATTTACATACAGGAACGGGATGTCAAGATAGGTCGCCTGCAAATCTTCAACAACTGGTCGCCCTATCTCGTAAACGATTACGAAAATACACTCTGGCTGGGGCTGGAGTATTTCTGCTCGGAAGGAGATGCTTTGTGGGGGATGGGCAAGGACGCCTTTGTCAGGATGGCTGTCGATGAACTGGCCAGGATCGGTATCATCGAGCGGGAAGATGTGCTGGATGCCTGCCATGTGCGTGTCAAGAAAGCCTATCCCGCCTACTACGGGAGTTATTACAAGCTGGACAAGGTCAAGGACTATCTGAATGGATGGGAAAATCTCTTTTGTCTGGGGCGCAACGGCCAGCACCGCTACAACAATATGGACCACTCGATGCTCACCGCGATGAAGGCGGTCGAAGCCATCGCTACGGGAAGCAAAGACAAATCCGCTATCTGGGCGGTCAATGCTGATGGGGAATACCTGGAGCGCCGGCGGCCTTGATCTGCTTGGCCAGATCCATCCCTACATAAGTGTGCAGTGCCAGCAGGGCTACGGACAGGTACACGAAGGGGATGACATATATCCCGTTCAGGAATATAAGGTAACTGATGAGCGAGATGGTGATGTAAGCCACCGAAACCGGCGCCTTTGACGGCCGTTGCAGGGCATAGATGATAGCCAATATATCCAGCATAAAACTGTAGCGCTCGTGCATGTGGGGGAGGGTGTAGATGGCAAGGCCCACTGAAAGCAGGGCCATCGTTATCATGATTTCCGGAGTCAGTTTGAAGGAACGGGTACACAGCAGCCACGCAAAGACACCAAGGACGCCGAACGCGAAGTACAGGGCGAAACCGGAGATTTCCGGCATATGGTGCCAGTGATGCACATTCTCATCCAGCAGTTCATACAGGTTGGGGTAATTCATTGTCCCGAAGGGATATTCGCCCATTTGGACAAAATACACGCTCAGCAGTTCCCCCAGCGGGCGGCCTGCTATCCAGGCGGGTATCTGGATGAGGAAAAACACGACGGGAATCCAGAGAAAGTGCCAGGGTTTGAGAGTCTTTCCCTTTGCGCATAAAATGACCAGGAAGGGGAGCAGAAAAACCGATTGCTGTTTGAAGGAATAGGCGATGCCAAACATGATGCAACAGAGCGCACCCTTGTCTTTGAACAGAAACAGCAGGGCCATAATCAAGAAAAAAGCGTAGGTCATGTCACAGTTGCACCACCAGGCGCTGTTGATGAGGATGGTGGGGCAGAGCAGGGTGAGAGCGAAGGCGGCGATGCTTTTGCGCGGGCTGCCGGTGAGTTGCTTGACCAGAAAGAACATCGCGATGCCTGCGGCGTAGTCAAAGACAATCGAGGCAATCTTGATG
>CAMNQO010000122.1 GCA_946549475.1 uncultured Bacteroidales bacterium | reverse complement strand
GCCGCTGAGGGTGAAGTTGCTGACCGATCCGCCGGAGATGACGCCGAACAGGCCGAAGGCCCCGCCGCTGGCTGTCGTGGCCGTGGGATTGAATCCCGTTATGCTGTGGCCGCCGCCGTTGAACACGCCCGTGAAAGGATGTTCGCCGATGGTGAAGTTGATGTCGTCGGTGCTGGCTGCCGTCGTGTTGCCGATGGGTGTCCAGGAAGCGCTGACCGAAGACAGATCGATGTCCATCAGCAGGTTGATGCTTCCGTCGCTTTCCTGGAATTTGCTGTAATTACCGCCGCTGTTGACCAGGGTGGCCAGTTCGACGAGTTCCGCCGCCGTACTGATGCCCACTTTCGCTTGTTCGACATCGCAGGAGATGTTCGTAATCTTGGAAGCGTTGGCGTCGGTATAACGGCCGATGTAGTTCATGTAGTTGGATTCGTTGACATTGATGCGGGTGGGACTGCCGCCGTTCCAGGCCCAGAGGCTGCCGCCGGCGCTCAGTCCGTCCACGCTGCCGAAGGAGGCCAGGTTGGCAAACAGCAGGCCGCGCATCACGCGGGTCTCGCCGCTGTTGATGGTCGTACAGGCGCTGGTGACGACGCCCTTGTTGCCGCCGCCGGAAATGGTCGTACTCGCTCCGCCGACCAGTCCGATGAGGCCGCCGCACTGCGTGTCGGTCTGCGTCGTGGTGAGGTTGCCGGTGTTCCAGCAGTCGGTAATCTGGCTGCCATAGGCGTAAGAAATCAGGTTGCCGATACGGCCGGCCGAGCCGGTATTGCGCTGGTTGCCGCTGTTGGTGCAGTTGTTCATCTGCGTGAAGGTGCAGTTGGTGACGATGCCGGAGCAGCGGGCGAGGACCGTGTGGGCGGTCATGTCGCCGGAATAGGAGCAACTTTCGATGAGGACGGGCCGGGCTGTGGAGGAGGCGGCCGTCGTCAGGGCGGCGATGCCGCCGTAGGCCACGCAGTCGAAGCCGGTGGAAGTGTTGCCGCTCTTGGCCGTGCTGACCAGGTTGCCGCTTGCCTTGCAGGCGCGGATGACGGAGCGTCCCTCGGCGGATGATGACCAGACGAAGCCGGCGATGCCGCCTGCAATCATCCGTTTGCCGGAGGTGGAGGTGGTGATGGTCACATCGATATTCGTCTCGCAACTTTCGATGGTCGCATCGACGCAGGCTCCGGCGATGCCGCCGGCCGCCAGTTCACCGGTCGCCGTGACGGTCATCGAGCCGCTGACTTTGACATTCTTGACCGTAGCTCCGTCCAGGATGCCGAACAGACCCCATACGCCGGTGGCGGAAGAGGAGGTGGTGGCAAATCCGGAGATCGTATGGTCCTGTCCGTTGAATGTCCCTTTGAAGGCCGGTCCCGTGTAGGTGAAATTGCCTGTGAAGGCGTCACTGTTCCAGGTGCCGGAGGAAGTGGTTCCCTTACCGATGGGCGTCCAGGAAGATGCGACAGAGGCAAGATTGATGTCTGCGGTCAGCAGGGCCGTCTTGGTCTCGCTGCCGTCCTGGTTGTTGACGGCCTGGGCAAAGGCGACGAGTTCTGCGGCCGTACCGATTTCCACGACGCTCGTGGGCGGCACAGGCGGTTCGGGAGCCGTTCCTTCTCCGAAGAAGACGGGCCGGATGACCGAGTGGGTCCCCATGTCATAAGCGATGAGGACGACATAGCCGGAGGTGAATCCGGCCGGGAAATCGAGGCGGATTTTGGATTCTTCCTTGTTCAGGCTGGCCGTCAGTCCATAGGCGCCGGAAATCGCGACGATGGCCGATGAGGCGGCGCTTCCGCTCACGGAGTAGGTGATGTCGAGGGTGCCGGGCAGGGTCGCGGGGGCCGTCCCGTTGATGGGCTGGGAGAGGGTCAGGTTGAGCACCTGCTGCATCGGTAGGACGATGGTCTTGCCGCCGCCGAGGACGATTTCCATGTCTCCGTCCTCATTGACGCGCATGGACTGGAAGATGCAACTTTCCCCGTCCCGGGCTTCGATGGGATGGCCGTCACGGTCCAGCAGCCGCACGCCGTCCACGGTCCAGAATCCCTGGCTGTCCGTGCTGATTTTCGGAGCGCTGCCGCTGACCGGCACACGTTTTCCCGAAGCATCCAGCAGGTCGCGTTCCGTTCCGTCCGGGTCGGTGAGCGTCCAATAATAGATGCCTTCCTCTTCATCCAGGCTGACGGTCAGTTGGGGAATGTTGATCATCTGTTCCTTGGCCGCGACGACAATCGTATATTCCTGGTCGTCATTGCCCAGATAACTGATGGTATAATTGCCGTCGCTGTCCTGGTTGAGGGAGGTGATGACATTGCCCTGGGTGATGGTCCCGAGCGCTTCAATCTGGCTGTTGATGGAGGCGATGCTCTCTTCCAGCACACGCACGCGGTTCCCCAGATCCTCCAATTGTCCTTTCAGGGCGGCTTCGTCCGGCGTACAGGCCGCCGTCAGGAGGCCCGCCAGGAGAATGGCTGTATTGTAAAGTGTCTTTTTCATACGCTTACAAGTTTTTGTCCTTGTCAAAGTATTCATCGTTTTTGTAGGCGAAGGCATTGTCCATCGTCGCCTCGGGCGCTGCGGACGGGTTGTCCTTGTACTGGGCCCAGGAACCGACGCGTCCGCCGTGGGCGCAGCCCGTCACAAGTCCCTCGTAGCAATAGCCGCAGGCCCATCCGGGGCCGGTCTGCTGGATGCCGCTTTCAATATTCATCGTCGGCGTGGACAGGATGATGCCTTTGTTGACGCAGGAGGTGAGGGTGGCGCGGTTGTGGCCGACGAATCCGCCGGTGCGGGCGCCGATGTGGGAGAAGACATTGCCGTGGTTTTCGCAGGCGTCGATGACATTGTAGGCGTTGGTCGCCGTACCGCCCACCAGACCGCCGATACGCTTGTAGTCGGCATAGGCCGTGTTTTCTCCGAACTGGTTGATCTTGTCATCCTCGATGGTGCCGTAGTTGTAGCAGCGCTCCAGGAAGGTGACCAGATTGCCTTCGGCAGGTCCGGCGATGGTACCGACGATGCCGCCGGTACGGCCCGTGGAACCGCTGATGTCACCGTAGTTGTAGCAGAGTTTGAGGTTGACATTGTTGCCCAGAGAGTAACCGCAGATGCCGGCCGTGTTGAGGCCGGTACCGCCGTTGGCCGTGTTGGTGATGGGGTTGATATGACAGACATTGCCGTAGTTGTACACCTTCTGGCCTTCGTCGCCGATGCGGGAGGCCCGGACGGCGCCCGCAATGCCTGCCATCGTGAGCAGTTTGTCCTGTGCGAGGTCGCCGGTAAATTCGATGCTGACATTGTTGGTGACCTTCAGGATCTTGCTGTCGTTCTCCACATAGCCGGCCAGGGCTCCGACGGAGACGATGCGGTTCAGATTGCCGGTAATGGTGATCTTGTCACCCTCGTCGCCGAGGATCAGGTCTTTGACGGTGGCTCCGTTCAGGACGCCGAACAGACCGATGGCGTCCGTTTCGCTTTCCGCCGCATCGACGGTCCAGTTGATGCCGCCGATTTTGTGGCCCTGGCCATTGAACACGCCCGTGAACGGGTTGGTCGTCACCATCGTGATGCTGGTTTCGGCCTTGCCCTTTCCGGCCGGTGTCCAGGTCGTGACCTGGCTCATGTCGATGTCGTTGAGCAGGACGACTTCCCCGTTTTTCATATATTCGCTCAAGTCATCCCCGTTGTTGACGGCCTTGGCGAAGAGGACGAGGTGTCCGGGCGTGGCGATACCGTTTTCCGTCCTTTCCTCCTTGACGGGATTCTGGATGACGCGGACATCCACGCTGACACCATAAACGGAGTTGGCGAAGACAATCCGTCCTTCGCGGTCCAGTCCCAGTTCATTCTTGTACTGTGTGGTGGCGAAAGAAAGGGTCTTGGAGGTGACGGCGGCCCGGGTTTCCACCTGGCTGAGCCAGTCGGCCGCCTCGTCCGAGATGCTGACGGTATAATCGATGTTGGCGCTCACATTCATGTCGAAGGTCGAAGGTTCGCCGGGAAGGGTGATTTCGGTGGTGCCGTATTTCCCGTCCCAGGTCGGCTTGTTGATGACACATTCTCCGTAGGTGAAGAAAAGCGGCTTGACCACCGAGTTGCCGCCAGCGGAGGCGACGATGATGATGGAGCCTTCTTCCGCGCCGGAAAGCATCTTGACCTGGATGTTCTTGGTGTAGCGGTTGATCTGGACATCCATGTTCCAGGCCGTGAAATAGTCCACGGTCGCTTCCCGCGCCAGGGAACCCGTGACGCGGTATTTGATGTTGACGGTGGAGGAATAGGAGGGGATGCCGGTATAGACCGATGTATCGAACTCGATGTCGAGGGCCTCGAAGGTCGCCACCTCGAAGGTCGTGCCGTCGGCCAGGGTGAACACCACGCGGCCGGTCTGTTCATCCTGCTCCACGCTGCGGAAGAGGATGTTGGAGACATCGTTGGCCAGAACGGGATTGCCATCCTTGTCCGTGACGACCTTCCCGTCGATGGTCCAGTGTCCGTCGGCGTCAATCTTGACATCGGGGGTGCCCTGGCTCACCTTCATCATCTGTCCGTCGGACGAGAGGATCCATTCCCAGGTCTTGCCGTTGTCGGTCGTCCGGCGCCAGTAATATTCACCGTCCGTGTGCTGTCCGGCGCTGACCAGGGGTTGTTTGTTGACAGATTCCGAGGTGACGAGGACGACGGTCTTTTCTTCCGAGGCGGCGTCGCGGTAGCGGATGACCTTCTCACCCTTTTCCGTTTCTCCGACATAGCAGATGAAACGGCTGGAGAGGAGTTGGCGGACACCGTCCAGACGGTTGTTCATATCCTTGACCGTCGCTTCCATCGCGGAGACCTCTTTGTCCAGGTCGCTGATGGCCGCTTTGATTTCGCTGGCGTCATAGGGCTCGCAGGCGCTCAGTCCCAGCAGGACGGCGGGGAGCCAGAGGAGGGTTTTCAGCAGATTTTTCATACTTCCCATATTTTAGTCGATTCGGACAAGCCAGTAATTGAGACAACTTCTTTCGCCCTTGCTGTCGGAGGGGTTGCTGACGATTTTGTTGCCTTTCACCCACATGGCGGCCGAGCCGCCTCCGTCGAAGCGGGTCATGTTCCATGCGCCGAGTTGCAGGGCCGTCTGGGCCATACCGTAAGGGCGCAGGCCGAGATAGGTCCAGGTGTCGCGGCCGTCCACCTCGATAATCCAGATCTTCGTGGCATTCTTGTCGGTGGCCAGCAGGGTGAC
>CAMNQO010000121.1 GCA_946549475.1 uncultured Bacteroidales bacterium | reverse complement strand
GGGGACAGCAGCATTTGGCCATCGTGTATTCCAGGTGCCGCACATTGCGGGCCCCGATGACCAGGATGTCGTCGGTGTTTTCGTCCTCTTCGCGGGCGGCCTCGCGTTCCAGCCGTCTTTCTTCGGCGGCCCGGGCTGCCGCCTGCGCCGCTCTCTGCCGGGCGTTTTCAATGTCGAGAATATACTCCTTGACCTCCGTGGGGTCGATGCGGCCGTCTCCCACCGCCTCGAAAAATTCCTTGTTGGTCTTGATCTGGAGTTTCTTCATATACTCCGCAAGATCCTCGTCCCGGAGTTCGAGTTTCCAGTTGCGCAGGCGCCGCTCCAGCAGTTCCCGCCCCTGGGCCGCCTTTTTATAGTCTTCCGCAGCGAGGCTCTGGCGGATTTTGCTGCGGGCCTTGCTTGTGACGGTCCAGTTCAGCCAGTCGGCCGAAGGTTTCTGGTTTTTGCTGGAAAAGATTTCCACATAATCTCCGGTCTTGAGCGGCTCGCGGAAAGAAACGGCCTTGCCGTTGACCCGTCCGCCCGTACATTGCGAGCCGAGTTTGGTGTGGATGTCGAAGGCGAAGTCCAGCACCGTCGCGCCGGCGGGAAGTTTCCGCAGGTCTCCGTTCGGCGTGAAGACAAAAATCTCGTCCGCCGGAGGCTTCGGCAGGTCGTCGTCCCCTTCGGTGTCGGGCGGAGACAGTTTGGCTCCGCTTTCGAGCGACTGGCGCACGGCGGTCAGCCAGTCATCCAGTCCGGCTTCCTTTTTGATGCCCTTGTAGGACCAGTGGGAGGCCAGGCCGCTCTCGGCGATTTCGTCCATCCTGCGCGTGCGGATCTGCACTTCCAGATAGGCGCCTTCATCGTTTTTGACCGTGATGTGCAGGCTCTCGTAGCCGTTGGGCTTGGGCTGGCTGATCCAGTCCCGCAGACGCTTGGTGTCGGTTTCGTATTTTTCCGTCACATAGGAAAACACTTTCCAGCAGAGCGCCTTTTCCTCTTCGAGGGAGCAGTCTCCCGCATCGATGATGAAGCGGATGGCGAATACGTCATAGACTCCGTCGAAGTCCACTTTCTGCTTCTGCATTTTCTTCCAGATGGAGAAGGCGGTCTTGGTGCGGGCTTTCAGTTTGTAGCGGATGCCGGCTTCCGACAGCCGGGCCTTGAGCGGCTCGATGAAGTCCGAAGTCAGTTTCTGCCGGTCCGGTTCGGTGATTTTCAAATGGTTGGTGATGCTCGTGTACTGCTGGGGCTCGGCGTAGCGGAAATAGATGTCCTCCATCTCGCTTTTCATATTGTACAGGCCGAGCTGGTGGGCGAGGGGAATGTAGAGCATCAGGCTTTCCAGGGCCTTTTTCTCGCGGGACGACTTGGGGAAAATCTCCAGCGAACGCATCACTTCCAGGCGGTCGGCGAGCTTGAGCACCACCACCCGGGGGTCGCGGGAATAGGAGACGATGAGTTTCTTGTAGTTCTCGGCTTCCAGGCGGGTGTCCTTGGGCTTGATGGTGGCAATCTTGTCCAGTCCGTCCACCATCGTCCGGATGTCCCGGGGGAACATATCCAGTTCTTTTTCGAAGCCCTCGGCCGCCTGTGTCGCCTGTCCGGCCGCCTGTCGCTTGAGCCAGGAAGAGGCTTCGTGCAGGAAGACGGCCGCGACGCACCCGGCGGACAGTCCGATTTCAATGGCTGCGATGCGGGCTACGCCTATAGGGTGCTCGAAAAATGGCGCTCCGTTGCTCCGGACGGCTCCGTCCAGCACTTGCTGCGAGAGCCGGGCCGCCTTTTCGACGAGTTCCCGACCCTGCTCATCATAGCGCGATGTTATTTCTTCCGGTATATTCATCGTTTCACTCACGAAGATAACGATTTTTTTTCAAATCGTTATCTGTCGCGAGCCGATTTCCGGGGGCCCGGGAAGGAGAAGCGCTACTGGACGCTCACGTGCAGGGTCTTGCTGACGCTGGAGTAGCCCAGGGCCCAGACAGTGATGGTGCCGCTGACGGGGGAATCGGGCGCTTGTTTGCGGCTGAGGATATATTTGTCCTGAATAAACGGAGATGAATCGTCGACTTCCCGTACCATCGAGACATAGGGGGCTATGGAATTGGAGAGGGTGAAGCGGACCCGCTGACGGATCTCCCGGGTCTTTTCGGCCTGGCTGCTGCTCATCGTGAAGGTCAGCTTGATGGGAGAGGCACCGAGCGTGAGATTGTCGGGTTGGTCGCAATGGACTTTTTCAGGCTTCATAAAGCAGATGACCCCGTACTCAATCAGGACATCCGGGTCGGAGGCCAGGGCCGCCCGGATATTGCCGCCGTCTGCATAACTGTTCTGTTTGGGCCAGTACTGGCCGGCACCGTTGCCGGACAGAAGGTCTTCCGTCCGGGTGCTCCAGGCAATCCGCGTATCGCTGCTGTTGAAAACGGTGGCTTTCAGCGTGGGACGCGGGCTCTCGTCGTAAGAGAGGAGCAACTTGGGATTGATCGATTGTGTGATATACTCTTCCAGGCCGTTCCAGTCCCATTCGAGTTTGGGACTGCCCGCCTGGATGTTGAGGGTATAGTCGGAAGTGGTGTATCCCGTTGCAGCCTTTAGTTTGACTGTTCCGCTGCCGGCTTTCAACGCCCGGAGCAAAAAGCCGTCTTCGTTCTGCTCGATGACAGTGGCCAGGTCGGAGGGCGTTATGGTGACCGTGTAGTTTTTCTCCGTGACATTCGGCGGGAACCAGAACAACTGGCAGGAAAGAATGTCTGCGACCTGCATGTCCGGAAGGATGTTTTTGTCACCTTCGGTCAGAATGCCGAATGCCAGCAGTTTTTCGACCTTGTCCACGACCTTGACAATGATGGTGCGCTCTAGTCCGCTGCCGTCCGTCGTACTGACCGTGACGGTCGTCTCGCCGTTGTTGACAGCGCTGATGAGTCCGTCTCTGCTGACCGTCGCCACCGAAGGGTCGGCGCTGGCGTATTCCAGCGTCTTGTTGGTGGCGTTGCCCGGCGTGATGACGGGCTGGACTTGATAAGTCTTTTGGGTGCCTTCGATTTCCAGGCCGACCTGGCTGATGCCCAGTTCCAGCGTCCGGACGGGAATCGTACTGACCGTAATGTGGCAACTGGTCGAGCGTTTGGACGGGTCTGACAAAGGGGTGGCATGGACGACGGCCTGCCCGTTTTCACCGATGGCCTTGATAGTAGCCGTAAACTGGCCGCCGCCCAGATTTTGCTGGTCGATGATCTGGATGATATTCTGGTCTTCCGGGCTGGTCATCCATAACATGATACCGGGATTTCCGTCATAGACGGTTGTGAGGGTGGCTTCCTGTCCGTAAGACAGATTGACGGAGGCAGGGGAAATCATAAAATCAGACGGAGGAAAGTCCCCGCCGCTCTCCTTCTTTGTGGAGCAGGCGATGCCCGTCAGGGCAATCAGAAGCGCCGCAGCGCTGAGGCGAAAGTTCATAGGTTCAGTATTTTTTCGATCGCAAGTTTGCAGGGAAACTTACAGAATCAAGGTTGATACGGCAAAAATAGTAAATTTATGCAAAATAAGAAAATTCCGTTACGGTCTCGGCTTCCAGATTTTGAAACTCCCGCAGAGGTGGAGCATCGAGAGGTAGTGGACCATGCCGTCGTAGTAGCGGTACGGACCCGTCAGCAGGGTGGCATCCCAGGCCATCCGGAGATTCTTCCTGATGATTTCCTCATAGCCGGGCGTGCCCATCAGGGCGTAGCAGGCCACAGCATTGGCACCCGTTTCGCCCAGGGTGTAAGTCTCGGAGGCACCAGTCCCGTCCCAGTTGAAGCGGGCGTGCTTGTAGCCGTCCGCCTCGAAGAAATCAATGATGCGTTTGGCCATTTGCGTCTGCCGCGTAGCATCGACGCCGAAGAGGTAGTAGTCCATGCCGAAATTCATGGCGCAACGCATGGCGTCATACATATATTTGGTCGCGTTGGCATTGTATAAGTATGCGTGCGGCGTTCCGTTAAAGTTGCTATAGTCGGGAAACAGGCCGGAAGTGGTGTTTGAACTTTTGTAAAGATGGTTCCGCGTCTCGCGGACGGCGGTTGTCCAGTCGTTTCGGTCGTTGTCGGACCAGCGGGAGAACAATTCGGTGAAGGCCGCCAGGTCATAAGAAGGATTCGAGAAATCCATTTCGTTGCCTGTCGGTATGAAGCAGATGATGTTATGATCTGTATTGAACAGCGGGTGCGGTTCTTCCCGTATCTTTCTCAGGATGTATTGCGCATCATCCCTGTAACGGCTGTCGTTCCAGCGGTTGGCGGCAAAGAGCAGGGCGGTCGTGATGTACATTTCTGCGGCGGGACAGCAATATTCGTCCATGTCGCTTCCGCTTCCGGCGGTGTTGCGTTTCCAGGCGAAGTAGCCGTCCCACTCGCCGTTCCTGTGCCACATGTGATTCTTTGCCCAGGTCCACAGTTTGTCAAATTCGGTCTTGTGGTCGGTCTGCACGGCTATCATCATGCCGTAGGACATGCCTTCGGATTTAACATCGTTGTTGCCTGTGTCAATGATATAGGCCTCACTACCAGTTTCGTAATAGACCTTCTGGTTGTTGTTGCCTTTGAAATAATGATTATACAACTGGTCCAGTTTCGTCTGGATGTCTTCGTCGGTCTTTCCGAGAAAGGTCTTGAAGGGGCTGGTGTAGTCCCCCGTGTAATAGGATCCCGTGTAGTTTGTCGCCTCTTCGGTCGGGCCGAAGTACGCCCCGTTTTCGTCATAATACTTTGATGTGTCGGTGTCTTCCGGGCTCACGGCGGGTTGGTCTTTTCCGCATCCGGACAGTACGATAGCAGCAACCGCCAAAAGAAAAAACAGTTTTTTCATTGTTATAAATTGTTATAAGGGGACCAAAGTCATTTTTATTGCGTTAGAGGTTTCAAAGATAGTGTTTTTTTAGTGAGGCGGCAGGATTTTTAATTGTTTTGTCACCCCATTCTCGTTCCAGTAGATGTTGCTGCCGAGTTTCGCCAGCAGTTTGTCCCAGTTGTCAGTCCCCTCGTCGCCGCCATCGGAACTATCCGTTGGCCGGGCCTGGTTTTGCTGTTGCTGCCTGGTCTGCCGTACATATTCGGCGGGATTGAACATAATACATTCGTAGTCCTGTCCCCGGTGCGTGAAGACGGCATAGCGGATGGTGTCGATGCCGCTGACAACCATTGGACTTTCTGTCACCCTTGGCGTGCCAAAAAGTCCGTTTCAGCGGCTTGGCCCCGGTTTTGTCTTTTCTACAGTCGTTCCGATATGGAACC